>VBWD01000009.1 GCA_006218055.1 Gallionellaceae bacterium | reverse complement strand
ATCGGCAAACAGATCGTGCCTATCGTGCCGGATGAATCGCGCACCTTTGGTATGGAAGGGATGTTCCGTCAGCTCGGCATCTTCTCGCAGGTGGGTCAGTTGTACACCCCGCAAGATGCCGACCAGTTGATGTTCTACAAAGAATCCGAAACCGGACAAGTGTTGCAGGAAGGCATCAACGAAGCGGGCGGCATGGCCGACTGGATCGCGGCGGCCACGGCTTATGCCAACCATGGCGTGGCGATGATCCCGTTCTACATCTATTACTCGATGTTCGGCTTCCAGCGTATCGGTGACTTGGCGTGGGCGGCAGGCGATTTGCGTGCGCGCGGCTTCATGGTCGGCGGCACTGCCGGACGCACCACCCTGAACGGTGAAGGCTTGCAACATCAGGATGGTCACAGCCACTTGATGGCGGCCACCATTCCTAACTGCATTTCCTATGACCCCACGTTCGCTTACGAACTGGCCGTCATCGTGCAAAACGGCATGGAGCGCATGTACAAGAAGCAAGAGGATGTGTTCTATTACCTCACGGTGATGAATGAAAACTACACCCACCCTGCCATGCCCAAGGGCGCGGAAGAGGGCATCATCAAGGGTATGTACAAGTTCAGCGCAAGCAAAACCAAAGCAAAGAACAAGGTACAGTTGTTGGGTAGCGGTACGATCTTGCGTGAAGTCATCGCGGCAGCGGAATTGCTGGAAAAAGATTTCGGCATCGCTTCCGACATCTTCAGCGTGACTAGCTTCAACGAACTGCGCCGTGATGGCGTGGATTGCGAACGCTGGAACACCCTGCACCCCGAAGCCAAGCCGCGTATCAGCTATACCGAACAATGTCTGGATGCGAGCATCCCCGTCATCGCGGCAACGGACTACATCCGCAGCTATTCAGAACAAATCCGCCCCTTCGTTAAAGCGCAATACAAGACGCTGGGCACGGATGGTTTCGGCCGCTCCGACTCACGTAAAAAACTGCGCAGCTTCTTCGAAGTGGATCGATTCTACGTCGCGGTTGCAGCATTGAAAGCCTTGGCAGATGAAGGCAAAGTGGATGCGAAGGAAGTCACGCGTGCGATCAAGCTGTACAAGATCAATGCGGACAAACCCAACCCCACCACGGTGTAATCAAGGAGAACGACGTGGCAGAGATCAATAAAGTACAAGTTCCGGATATCGGTGGATTCAAGGGCGTGACCGTCATCGAAGTGGCTGTCAAAGCTGGCGACACGGTCGAGGCTGAACAAACCCTCATCACCGTTGAAACGGACAAGGCGACCATGGATGTGCCTGCGCCCTTCGCGGGCGTGGTCAAGGAAATAAAGATCAAGGTAGGCGACAAAGTGTCGGAAGGTGATTTGATCGCGCTCATCGAAGGGGGCGCTGCCGTAGCGAAAGCGGCTGCACCCGTTGCTGCGCCACAAGCCGCGCCTGCGGTAGCTGCGCCGAAACCTGCACCTGTTGTCGCGCCAGTGGCTCCTGTTGCAGCAGCGCCTGTCGTTGCTGCCCCAACCGGCGGCAGCGCTCACGCCAGCCCCTCCATCCGTCGCTTCGCACGCGAACTCGGCGTGAACCTAACCAAGGTGGGCGGTAGCGGTGAAAAAGGCCGTGTCACCAAAGAAGACGTGCAGAACTTCGTCAAGCAATCGCTGGCTCAACCGCAAGGCGCAACAGGTGGCGGTGCTTTACCTGGACTGTTGCCTTGGCCGGATGTGGACTTCGCGCGCTTCGGTGAAATCGAAACCAAACCGCTGTCACGCATCAAGAAGATCTCCGGCGCGAACCTGCATCGCAACTGGGTGATGATCCCGCACGTAACGCAGTTCGAAGAAGCCGACATCAGCGAGATGGAAGCCTTCCGCAAAGAGCTGGGCGCGGAATATGCCAAGCAAAACATTAAGATCACGCCGCTGGCATTCATGCTCAAGGCCGTGGCGATCACGCTCAAACACTTCCCCGATTTCAACGCCTCACTCGATGCGAGCGGCGAAAATCTGGTGCTGAAGAAATACATCCACATCGGCGTTGCAGTCGATACACCGAATGGTTTGATGGTGCCGGTGATTCGCGACGTAGATCAAAAAGGCATCGTGCAACTGGCAAAAGAGCTGGGCGAAGTCAGCGTCAAGGCGCGTGATCTGAAGATCACCGCTGCGGACATGCAAGGCGGCTGTTTCTCCATCTCCAGCTTGGGCGGTATCGGCGGTACGGCGTTCACGCCCATCATCAACGCACCGGAAGTTGCCATCTTGGGCGTATCGCGCTCCAGCATGAAGCCTGTGTGGAAAGACGGCGAGTTCGTGCCACGTTTGATGTTGCCGCTGTCCTTGTCTTACGATCACCGCGTGGTTGACGGCGCAGCTGCCGCTCGCTTCACCACCTATCTCGCGCATGTGCTGTCCGACATGCGCCGTTTGGCACTGTAAGTGGCTGGCATCGCACCTATCGGCATCCTTGGGGGCACATTCGACCCCATCCATAACGGTCACCTGCGCTTGGCGCAGGAAGCGTTGGAACAATGCCGCATGCAGCAGGTGCGATTCATCCCCAACGGCACACCGCCGCATCGCACGCCACCTGTCGCCTCCGCCGAGGCGCGCATGGATATGGTGCGCACCGCATTGCACGGCCATCATGAATTCAGCGTTGACGTGCGCGAGGTATATCGCACCGACCCGTGCTACAGCGTCGACACATTGACTAGCCTGCGTGCAGAGTTCGGCAGCGAACAGCCGCTATGCTTGTTGCTGGGTAGCGATGCTTTCCTGAATCTGCACACCTGGCACGAATGGCGCCGCCTGTTCGAATTGGCGCACATCGTGGTGATGCAACGCCCCGGTCGCCCGCTCGGCAATGCGATGGAAACTGCCGATGCCGAGCTAAAAGAAGAGTATCGTGCGCGCCTTGCGCCCGCGCCGCGCCGTTTGCACGAATCGGCCAGCGGTGCGATCGTCGCACTGGACATGCCCTTGCTCGACATCTCCGCCACCGACATCCGCCGCCGTTGCGCAGAACACAAGAATATCCGCTACCTCACCCCAGATGGCGTCGTTCATTACATTCAATCTCAACAGACCTATACAACATGCTAACTACCGCACAAAAGATCGCCGCCATCAAAGATGCTTTGGAAGATATCAAAGCAGTGGACATCGAGATCATCGATACCAGCAAAAAAAGTCCGCTGTTCGAATGCATGATCATTGCCAGCGCGCAATCGACACGCCAGACCAAAGCACTTTCCGACAACGTCGAGAAGAAGCTCAAAGCCTTGGGCGAAGAAGCGCTCAGTACTGAAGGTGAAGGCAGCGGCGAATGGATATTGGTCGATTTCGGCGAAGTGCTCGTCCACATCATGCAGCCGCCGGTACGTGCCTATTACAACCTCGAAGAGTTGTGGGGCGTACAACCTAAGGCGCGCATCCCAGCGGCAAAATGAAACTTCTGATCCTCGCGGTGGGCAATAAGATGCCGTCGTGGATTACCGAGGGCTTCAACGAATACGCCAAGCGCATGCCGCGCGAGGCAAGCATCTCCCTCATCGAGATCAAACCCGAAGCACGCAATAGCGGCAAGACAGCGGCACAGATCATGGAAGCCGAAGCCGCGCGCATCCGCGCCGCCTTGCCTTCCGGTGCCTTCTGCATCGCACTCGACGAACACGGCGCCACTCCTACCACCAAACAACTCACCCAGCAGATGAAAGATTGGATGCAGCAGGGCCGCGATGTCGCTTTCGTCATCGGCGGTGCGGATGGATTGCACGAATCCATCAAACATCAGGCGCAACATCTGATGGCACTCTCCGCATTCACTTTGCCGCACGGCATGGTGCGTGTGATATTGGCTGAACAGCTGTACCGAGCACACAGCTTGATGCACAATCACCCGTATCACCGCGAATAACGACACCTCTCATGGCGATCAATAAACCCCGACTCTACCTCGCTTCGCAAAGCCCGCGCCGGCGTGAATTGCTCAAGCAGATCGGCATCCATTTCGAACCACTGTTGTTGCGCAATGATCCGCGCCGAGGCATCGATGTGGATGAGATACCGTTGCACGGCGAACTACCCGAGGCATATGTCGAGCGTGTCTGCCGCGAAAAGGCGGCCGCTGCCATACAGGCCATCACGTTGCGCAATCTACGCCCCGCGCCCATATTGACCGCCGACACCATCGTGACCATAGACGGCAACATCCTTGGTAAACCCAGTGATGACAAACACGCTGCCGAGATGTTGCGCAGCCTATCGGGCAAACAGCATCAGGTCATGACTGCGATTGCCGTCGTCTTGGCTGATCGCATCGAGTGTCGTATCTCAAGCTCCACCATCACTTTCGCCACCTTGAATGAGGAGACTATCCATCGTTATCTGCAAACCGGTGAGGCACACGGCAAAGCGGGCTCTTACGGTATCCAAGGTCATGCGGGCGCTTTCGTGGAACGACTCGAAGGAAGCTACACCGGTGTTGTGGGCCTGCCTTTGTTCGAGACGGTAGAATTGCTCAAATCATTCGGTATCACCACAGCATGAACGAAGAGATTCTCATCAACGTCACCCCGCAGGAAACACGCGTCGCCGTGATGCAACAGGGCGTGGTGCAAGAACTGCATATCGAGCGCGGCAGTCAGCGCGGCCTCGTGAGCAATGTGTACGTGGGCAAGGTGAAGCGCGTATTACCCGGGATGCAATCGGCATTCATCGACATCGGCTTGGAGCGTTCCGCCTTCCTGCATGTGGCCGATATCTGGGAGAACCGCATCAACGGCGATGCCGCCAAGCCCATTGAGAAAGTGTTGTTCGAAGGACAGAGCGTGCTGGTGCAGGTCATCAAGGACCCCATCGGCACCAAAGGCGCTCGTCTTTCCACACAACTGAGTTTCGCAGGGCGTCTGCTGGTGTTCCTGCCACAGGAATCACACATCGGCGTCTCGCAACGCATCGAAAGCGAGGAGGAACGTGAAGCACTGCGCGCCAAATTGACGCAGGTGCTGCCTACCGATTTCAAAGGTGGCTACATCATCCGCACCATGGCGGAAGGCGCGACAGACGATGAACTTCGTTCCGACATCGCTTACTTGAACAAGCTGTGGGGCAACTTGCAGCAACAATCGCAAAGGCTGGGAGCGCCCTCCCTACTCTACAAGGAGTTGGACATCAGCCTGCGCGTACTGCGCGATTTCGTGAATGATGGCGTGACACGTATCTTGGTGGACTCGCGCGAGACGCATAACCGCATGAAATCGTTCGCGACCGATTACATCAGTGCCGCCGTCAGTATGGTGGACCACTATATTGGCAGTCGCCCGCTATTCGATCTGTACGGAATCGAGGAAGAGATCGAGCATGCGCTATCCAAGCGGGTCGATCTCAAATCGGGTGGCTATCTCATCATTGACCAGACCGAAGCGCTCACCACCATCGACGTCAACACGGGAGGCTTCGTCGGCGGGCGCAACTTCGATGACACCATTTACAAGACCAATCTGGAAGCAGCACAGGTCATCGCCCGCCAGCTGCGCCTGCGCAACCTGGGTGGCATCATCATCTGCGACTTCATCGATATGGACACACTGGAGCACCGCGATGCCGTGTTGGAAGAATTCAAGAAGATGCTGGCACACGACCGTACCCGCATCAGCGTCAACGGCTTCTCGGCATTAGGCTTGGTCGAAATGACCCGTAAGCGCACTCGGGAAAGTCTGGCCCACGTGCTGTGTGAGCAATGCCCTACCTGCCAAGGCCGCGGCCAAGTCAAGACCGCCCAGAGCGTGTGCTACCAGATCCTGCGCGAGATCGTACGCGAAGCCCGCCAATTCAATGCCCGTGAGTTCCGCATCCTCGCCTCACAACAGGTCATCGACCTGTTCTTGGACGAAGAATCCCAAGCCCTTGCACAACTTTCAGACTTCATCGCCAAACCGGTTTCCCTGCAGGTCGAGACGCTCTACAACCAAGAGCAATACGATGTCATCCTGATGTAGGGGTAGCGCGTTGACCTGAGCCGAGTCGGATACAATCCGGTTCGCACCGGCCACGACCGGTGGCTTCAAAACCACAATTTAAATTCGCTTAGGGAGAATCACCATGTTGAAGAAACACCTCGTGGCCGCGCTGGCCGCACTTCTCGTTACAACCCCAGCTTTTGCAGGCGACCATGCTCATGGCGATGCCAATGTCGCACGCGCCATCATCAAAGAGATACAAGCCGATGACAGCGCTTACATCGCCGCCCACAATGCCGAGTTCTTCAGCACCCTAGCCAAAGGCCAAACACCGCGCGCTACTGTGGTGACCTGCTCCGATTCACGCGTTCATACCAATATGCTGGACAGAACACCGGAAGGCGATTTGTTCATGGTACGCAACATCGGCAACCAGTTGGCAACAGCCAAAGGGTCGGTGCAATACGGTGTGAACCATCTGGGCTCTTCCTTGCTGATATTCGTCGGCCACTCATCCTGTGGCGCGATCAAGGCAGCCGGCGGTGATTACACCGGCATCGAGGCTGACATCAAGAAAGAACTCGATACCATCAGCATCACCAAGGGCGGCGCCAACATCGACGGCGTGAAAGCCAACGTAAACAACCAAGTCGCTGCTGCGTCCAAAGAATTCGCCGATAAGGTAAAGAGCGGACAGCTATTGGTGGTTGGTGCAGTGTATGACTTTGCCGATGACATGAAGCAAGGTGCCGGCAAACTCAACATCATCAACATCAACGGTGATACAGATGCAGCGAAGATTACTGCCGCATTGAATGCCAAAACGGCTTCTGGCGGTCACGACAGCCACGCACACCATTAATAATCATTAGGTTCGCAAACAAAAGAGCGGCGATTGCCGCTCTTTTGCTTTCTGCGTATCAGATCGAAATAGCTAGGTTTTGTGGTTCTTTTCGGCGATTGCTTCAAAGCAAGGATGTTTATGCTGAAGCATCCCCAAATCTCTGAAAGGCACGACATGGACCGTCTCCTCAAACTCTTATGCATCTTCTTGCTGGCATCAGCGGTGCCAGCGCATGCACTCGATGCACACGGGAGCAAAGACCAAAGTGCAGAAGTCTCCAAGTTCCTGAGCGATCTTAAGTCCGACAACAGCGTGTACATGGTCACCCACAAGATCGAGTTCTTTGCCGGATTGGCGAAGGGACAGACACCGAAGGCGACCATCGTCACTTGCTCCGACTCCCGCGTGCAGGCGAACATGTTCGACCGCGCACCCGAAGGCGATCTGTTCACCATCCGCAACATCGGCAACCAACTCGCTACGGCAGAAGGTTCGGTGGAATACGGCGTGCACCACTTACACACACCTATCCTGATGTTCATCGGACATTCACGTTGTGGCGCTATCGCGGCCGTGGGGGGGAACTACTCGAAAGAATCCGCCGCCATCAAGAAAGAACTGGACACCATCGGCATCCCCAAAGATATCGGCAATCTGGAAGGAGTGACAGCCAATGTGCACAATCAGGTGAGCCTGGCGATGATCAAGTTCTCTGAAGAGGTGAGCGACGGGCATCTGACCGTGATCGGCGCGGTGATGGACTTTGCCGATGATGTGCATCAGGGCGCAGGCAAGCTGCACGTGATCAACATCAATGGCGAGAAAGATCCGGACAAGTTAGTGAACGTATCCGCATTGATCGCCAAGAGCAAAGCGAAACCTGTCGCCGCAAAAGTGGAGAAAAAAGCGGAGCCACACGACAAACCCGCTTCAGGTGAAGCCGCGCACACTAAACCAGATGCGCATGATGATCACGCCGCACCGGCCGAACACGCACCCGCTCACCACTAGGTCTAACGTTTCCGCCCAGTCTGGCTCTGCAGGTAAAGCTGTTCGACCTTTTGGCGCGCCCACGGTGTTCTGCGTAGGAATTTCAAACTGGATTTGATGCTGGGGTCGTGCGTGAAACAACGCACGGGGATGGCGACAGCCATCTCTTCCCAGCCGATGCTTTCGGAAAGATGCGTGACGATCATCTCGAGGGTGACACCTTCTAATGCAGGTCGGTTTAGCAATTCGCTCATATCTTTTTCACTCAATCAGCAAGCTCTCGGGGGCAATCTTACTGCCTGTCACCACCACCACTTTGTGTCTCGATTGTCCGCCCTGCTTGAGTTCGACTTGTCGCAACGGAACATCGAACGTATCGGCGATGAATCGCAACAGTGCCTCGTTAGCGCGCCCTTCAATGGGCGGTGCGGCAAGGCGTATCTTCAGTGCCTCACCATGCAGTCCCGATATCTCGGTACGTTTCGCCCCCGGCTGCACATGCAAGGTCAGCGACAACGTGTCTCCATCACGACGATACCAGTCACTCACGGGCACTCGTCACAACAGTCTCTGCACGAATTGTTCCATGCCACCAATAGGCACGATGAGGATGAGCTGGCAGATGATGAACAACACCAACACCGACAGATCCACACGTCCGACCAGCGGAATCACGCTACGCAGGGGCTGCAAGAAGGGTTGGTTGAAGGTACTGAGCATGGGGGCAAGCGGCGTGTGGGGATTCACCCACGACATGATGGCTTCCGCCAACAAAGTCGCCACCAAGAGATAGACGCTGATCTTCAACAGTTTGACCGCCGTCCATGCCAACAGCCCCACCAATGGGAAAGTATCAAAGGGATAACTCTGCACGAACAGGAAGAGCACGAGGTAGATAAACTCGATCGCGAAGGCCAACGCCAGTGTGGCCGTATCCAGACCGAACACCGACGGTACATAACGGCGCGCTTTGAGCACGACGAAATCGGTGAGCGCCATGATGAACTCGCCGATAGGATTACGCATCGGCGCTTTCAACCAAACGGCATGGAAACGGAACAACAGCACGGCAGCGAAAGGCTGCACCAATGCATCAATCAAGAACGACAGTGCTTCACCAAACATGGTCACCTCTAAAAATTCAAAATTCTCAATCCACTAAGCCAGCAAGCTGGCAAGTGGCTGGTTATAAGCAAGACAAGGCGCGAACAAAAAATCGCGACGCGGCATACATCTGAGTATGTAAGGAGTGATTTTTTGTGAGTAACGCAGTATTGCGACTAAACGAAGTTTCAGTGAAGACTAACCTTAAGGTTAGGTCGCAACTAAAGTTTGGATTTTGAGTGGCGGCCATCAAGCATCCTTCCCCAGTTCATCGCCCATCTCCCTGGAACGCGCCGCCGCCGCATAGATTGCATCAACGATGTCCTGCTTCACCCGCAGAGCATCCATGGTTTGCAGCGCGCGCTCGGTAGTACCGTTCCTGGAAGTCACGCGCGTGCGCAGGACGGCGACTTCCTCTTTGCTGCTGTCGGCCAGTTTGCTGGCACCGAGAAATGTGTCCAGCACCAGTTGCCGCGCTTGCTCTGCGTCGATGCCCAGCTCGTGGGCAGCTTGCTGCATGGCTTCGATGAAATAGAACACATAGGCCGGGCCGCTGCCGGAGATCGCCGTTACCGCATCCAGCATATCTTCGTCCGCGACCCACAAGGTGCTACCCACCGCCCCGAGAATCGCCTCGGCAGACCGGCATTCTTCCGGCTTGACCTCAGGCATGGCATACAAAGCGGTGACGCCGCTACGGATGAGTGCCGGCGTATTGGGCATACAGCGCACGATATTCTGTGTACCCATCCAGCGCGCCATATCCTGGGTGCGGATACCTGCAGCGATGGAGATGACTAGCCGTCCGTCTATGATCGGTGCAAGCTGCAGAGCGACCTCCTGCAAATGCTGCGGCTTGACCGCGAGGATCACTGTTTCGCCGTGCGCCACGGAAGGTGCCAGATCGGTACTGGCTCTGACCCCGAATTCATCATGCAACTCCGCGCACAGGTCTTTGCTCACTTCTACAACGTGCATCTTGGAGGGCGCATAACCGCGCTTGACCAAGCCGCCGATCAACGCCTTCGCCATATTGCCGCCGCCTATAAAACAAATGTTCATGTTTTCTCCCCGTATTTCCTGACACCAAAGATCGCTGTTCCAATCCGCACGATGGTCGCACCTTCTTTTATCGCCGCTGGAAAATCATGTGACATACCCATGGACAAGGTATCCAACGACAATCCCTGTTCATTCAATTCTTCAAGAAGCAAACGCATCCTTGCGAACGCCGCCCGCTGCTCGGTTTCTCCCGCTGCCGGAGCAGGTATCGACATCAATCCGCGCAACTTGAGGTGCGGCAACCGCGATATCTCTTGAGCAAGCTGCGCAGCCTCATCGATTGCCACGCCGCTCTTGCTCTCCTCGCCACTCACATTCACCTGCAAACAGATATTCAGCGGCGGCAGATTTGCTGGACGCTGCTCGGAAAGACGCTGCGCCACCTTCAACCTATCCACTCCATGCACCCAAGCGAAATTCTCCGCGATGGGACGTGTCTTGTTGCTTTGGATCGGCCCGATGAAATGCCACTCCAGCGGCAAGTCATTCAGTAGCGCTGGCAACGGCCTCGCGGGTTGCTTGCAAGTTAGAGAGGATTGCAGTCATAATCGCCCAGGCAGTCGCTTTTCAACGCAGTTATATAGCTCAGGGATTATATATGGATATCACCGAACTGCTCGCCTTCGGCGTGAAGAACAAAGCATCCGACTTGCACCTCTCTTCCGGTTTGCCTCCCATGATCCGCGTACACGGTGACATGCGCCGTATCAACCTGCCTGCGATGGAGCATAAGGATGTGCATGCCATGGTGTACGACATCATGAACGACGGGCAGCGCAAACATTACGAAGAGAATAAAGAGATCGACTTCTCGTTCGAAGTGCCGAATCTGGCGCGTTTCCGTGTCAACGCGTTCATCCAAAATCGTGGCGCAGCAGCAGTCATGCGTACCATTCCTTCCAAGATATTGTCACTGGAAGACCTCAAAGCACCCAAAATCTTCGAAACTATCGCTGATTACCCGCGTGGCATGGTGCTAGTCACCGGCCCGACAGGCTCCGGCAAATCAACGACCCTGGCGGCGATGGTGAATCACAAGAACGAGACTGAACAGGGACATATCCTGACAGTGGAAGACCCCATCGAATTCGTGCATGAATCCAAGAAATGCCTGATCAACCAGCGCGAAGTCGGTCCGCACACACTGTCCTTCAACAACGCCTTGCGCTCAGCATTGCGTGAAGACCCGGACGTCATCCTCGTGGGTGAGATGCGCGACTTGGAGACCATCCGCTTGGCGATGTCCGCTGCGGAAACCGGCCACTTGGTGTTCGGCACGCTGCACACCAGCTCTGCCGCAAAAACCATTGACCGTATCATCGACGTGTTCCCATCTCGCAGACGCTGCTCAAGACCAAGGATGGCGCAGGCCGCGCCGCCGCGCACGAGATCATGATCTGTACACCAGCTATCCGCAACCTGATCCGCGAAGCAAAAGTGCCGCAGATGTACTCCGCCATCCAAACCGGCGGTGCTATCGGTATGCAGACACTGGATCAATGTCTGACCGATCTCGTCAAACGCAACATCGTCTCCTCTGCCGAAGCACGCACCAAGGCTGCGAATAAAGACTTGTTCCCCGGCTAATCACAAGATCAGGAGTTCACCATGGAACGCGACCAGGCCACCGAACTAGTCCACAATTTATTGCGCGGGATGATCTCGCAAAAGGCATCCGATCTTTTCGTCACCGCAGGCTTCCCGCCTGCGTTCAAGATCGACGGCAAGATGACACCGGTATCGAACCAAGCGCTGTCACCGCAGCATACGCAAGAACTGGCGCGCAGCATCATGAATGACCGCCAAGCGGCCGAGTTCGAATCCACACATGAATGCAACTTCGCCATCAGCCCCTCCGGCATCGGTCGCTTCCGCGTGAACGTGTTCATGCAACAGCAACGTGTCGGCATGGTGTTGCGCACCATCACTACCAAGATCCCGGGTTTTGAAGAGATGGGCTTGCCACCCATATTGAAAGACGTGGTGATGACCAAACGCGGATTGGTGATCTTGGTGGGCGGCACAGGCTCTGGCAAGTCCACCACCATGGCGGCTATGCTTGGCCACCGCAACCAGAACAGCTACGGCCACATCATCACCATCGAAGACCCGGTGGAATATGTGCATGAACATGGAAAGAGCATCATCACGCATCGCGAAGTGGGTGTGGATACCGACAACTGGCACAACGCACTGAAGAACACCCTGCGCCAAGCGCCTGACGTCATCCTCATCGGTGAGATACGCGACCGCGAGACCATGGAATACGCCGTCGCCTTCGCCGAGACTGGCCACCTGTGTATGGCGACCCTGCACGCCAATAGCGCCAACCAGGCGCTTGACCGCATCATCAACTTCTTCCCCGAAGAGCGGCGTGAACAACTGCTGATGGACTTGTCACTCAACATCAAAGCGCTCGTTTCGCAACGCTTGATCCCCAAACGTGATGGCAAGGGACGTTCCGCCGCCATCGAGATCCTGCTCAACTCGCCCCTCATCGCCGACCTCATCTTCAAGGGCGATGTGCATGAGATCAAGACCGTGATGGGCAAGTCGCGTGAGCTCGGCATGCAGACCTTCGACCAAGCTCTGTTCGACCTGCACGAGGCAGGCATGATCAGCTACGAAGAAGCATTGAAGAATGCCGACTCCGTCAACGATCTGCGCTTGAAGATCAAGCTGGAAGGGCAAGCCACCAAAGACAGAGATGTGATGGGTGGTTTGGATCACCTGAAGATGACTTGATATTGTTATTGCCACTGTCGCTCAGCCTTATGTGAAGATTCACATAAGGCCGACTTTGAGACATCACGAGCCAACGAGCTTTCCGCCTCACTTGACCAACTTAGATAACTTCTTGAACGAGTCCGTCCCTGCGACTTTCAATAACTGAAACACGACGGACTCAGTGCTGGCAGGCACAGCGCCAGCCAAGGTCATGGCTTCCATCGCAATCTGTCTGTTGTCGTTGCTGCGGCTCATCACGGCATCTTTGACGACATGCACATCAAATCCTTCCGCGAGCAGATCGATGACGGTTTGCAACACGCACACATGCGTCTCCATACCGCTGATGATGATCTGCGTCCGGCCACTGTCTTTGAGTTGCTTGATGAAAGCCTCGTTGCCGCAACAACTGAAGGTCATCTTTTCGATTGCAGATGCGGTTGGTACGCGGCCGCGCAGCTCACTCAAGGTTGGCCCCAGCCCTTTGACATACTGCTCGGTGAAGATCACCGGCACGCCTAGTTCGACAGCACTTTCCAACAGGATGCCGGCGTTCTTGGTGAGTTGAGCCAGCACGCTCTGATCCATCGCTGCACAGAGTCTTTCTTGCACGTCGATGACGACCAATGCGGCACGGGCGGGATTCAGTAGAAACTTGTTTCTGATCGACATGATTCCTCCTAGAAACGTTTTTACTTCGGACGATTGCTTCCCGCCACGATCTTGTATTCGAACAAGCGACACTCGATAGCACCGTTGTACAGCGGCGTGCGTTTAGAGGGAGAGAGGCGCATCAGTTTGGTGATGCGCAGGTCAGCGGTGAACAGGTAGACGTTCCAACCACCGAACTTTTGTTTCAGCACGTTACCCAGTTGCGGATACAGCTCGGCTAATTCGTCTTCATCACCCATGCGCTCACCGTACGGTAAGTTCGCCACGAGGATGCCTTCTGCTTCAGGCGGAGAGGCTTCCAATGCGTTGCACTGTTTGAGATCGACCGTCTCGCGGATGCCTGCATCTTCCAGATTTTGATGCGCAGCTTTGAGTGCATCGCCGTAAAGGTCGCTGCCATACAGCGGCAACTCGCTCACCGGCAGCTGTGCGGCGATGGCGGCTTCGCGCATCGAGTTCCAAAGTTTGGTGTCGAAGTTCTTCAACTTTTCAAACGCGAAATTACGGTCTATGCCCGGTTGGATGTTGAGTGATATCTGCGCGGCTTCGATGAGGAAGGTGCCACTACCGCACATAGGATCGAACAGAGGAATACCTGGCTTCCAACCTGTCATCTTCAAAATGCCTGCGGCGAGGTTCTCGCGCAGCGGAGCGATATTGGTATGGATGCGTACGCCGCGTTTGTAGAGTGCGTCACCCGAGGTATCCAGATACAAGGTGAATTGCTCGCCCTCGAAGAAGGCGTGGATGCGCATATCGGGATCGAGTTTGGCGACACTGGGACGCACATCTTTTTCCATACGGAATTTGTCGCACACCGCATCTTTGATCTTGAGCGTGATGAATTCCAAACTCTTGAGCGGGCATTTGATGGCGGTGACTTTGACTAGGATGGTGCAACTCACATCGAACCATTTCGTCCACGGCAAGGCATAGGCCGCTTGGTACACATCGTCCTCGGTGCGGAAGCGCGTCGGCTCTTTGACACGCCACAGGATGCGTGATGCCAAACGGCTTTGCAGATTGGCGCGGTAGTTCAGCGCCCAATCTCCCGCAAAGCCGACGCCGCCATCGGTGGTCCGCACGTCTTCTGCGCCGAAGCTGGACAGCTCATCGGCGAGTAGTCTTTCGAGTCCGCGAGGACAGGTGGCGAAGAAATCAGGCATTTAGATAATCCAAGAAAAATCTATTTGCCACAGAGTACACAGAGGCCACAGAGAAAACCACTGTTTCAACTCTGTGCGCCCTGTGGTCTCTGTGGCTAAAACGGTTTTACGACAACAAGAATCACAACGGCCAACAACACGAGCACAGGCACTTCGTTAAAGAAGCGGAACCACACATGGCTGCGCGTGTTACGGCCGGCGGCAAACTCTTTCACCAGATGGCCGCAGTAAAGATGGTAGCCGACCAAACCTGCGACCAGCGCAGTCTTCACATGCAGCCAGCCACCGGTGAAGATGTCGCTGTAGGCGATCCACAACCACAAGCCAGTGACGACAGCAAGCGCGCCGATAGGTGTGACGAAGCGATACAGCTTACCCTCCATCAAGGCGAGCCTGTCTTTCTCGACTTGCTCTTTTGCCATCGCATGATTGACGAAGATGCGCGGCAGATAGAACAAGCCTGCGAACCAGCTCACGACCAAGATGATATGAAACGCTTTCAACCACAACATGATTCAACTCCTTACTCAAACCTTATCCCCGCCAATGCAGGAATATTTAACGAGATAGACGACGACGGAACAAAACCAACGACACATAGAATGCAACCAAGGTGTAGGCCAGCAGTACACCAATATGCAGCAAAGTCTGCGGCGGGATATCCCCATTCATCAAGGGCCGCGCCAGATCGATGGCATGGGTCAAGGGCAACAGACTGGCCACTACTTGCATGCTTTCCGGTAATTGGGTGACCGGAAAAAAGACGCCGCATAGTAGCATCATCGGTGTGATGATCAGCGTGAAGTAGTACATGAAAAAGTCATAGGCTGGCGCCAGCGCGGTCATGATGAGACCGATGGAAGCGAAGGCCAGACCGATGAGCAGCGCCAGCGGGATCATCCACAACGACATCAGCGAATGCGACAGGCCGAGCACCCAGATGACGACCAACACCGCTGTGCCCGACATCAAACTCTTGGTCGCCGCCCACAGGATCTCGGACAGCACCACATCATCCAATCCAACGGGCGTGTTCAATATCGCTTCCCACGTGCGTTGCTCATGCATACGCGCAAAACCGGAATACAACGCCTCGAAGCTGGCGCTGTTCATGGTGCTGTAACACACCGTGCCCGCCGCCAAGAATGCCATGTACGACATGCCCCCCATTTCGGGAAGCAAACTACCCAAGCCGTAACCCAGACCCAACATGTAGATCACAGGGTCTGCCAAGTGTCCGAGGATGGATGGCGCGGCGATCTTCTTCCACACCAGCCAATGCCTGCGCCAGATGGGCAAGAAACGCAAGCTCAATTGGGGGAACGCAAAGATACTCATCTCGCTCTATCCTGCTCAACAGCAGCGATGGCATCGGCGGGACTGACCACCCCTTTTCCTCGCGCATACACACACCCCTTCGATGTGCCTTCCGCCACGATGCGCTCACCCACCTTGAATGTATGCAGCATGTAGAAGAACTTCTCATCCCACTTCATCACTTCCAACTTCACTTCATAACGCTCGAATATGTTCAGGGGTTTTTTGTACGTCATGGTGTGCTCGGCGATGACGGGAATCCAATTGCGTTTGAACATGGCTTTCAGCAGCCCGCTGCGCGCGAACACATCGATACGATTCAGATCGCAGATGGTCAGATAACGCCCGTTGTTCATGTGGAAGTTGATGTCGATGTCGTTGGGCAACACGTGCAGATTCAACACACTCACGAAGTTGTCCACTTCCAAGCGGCTGCGAAACTTGGATATGATGATCACCCACAGCATGCGGAATATCAGATTCATTCCCTCATCTCTCTTCCTGTCAATTTCAGGAACACATCTTCCAAGTTCGCAGGGCGATGCAGATATCGAAGCGCGGTTTGCGCTTGCAGATGAGCGACCAGCGGCTGTGCATCACGCACATAACAGAACACCGATTCACCACTCACCTCGAAACGCTGCGCATAGTGCGCCGCATGTTCGCTCGCCCATTGCCCCGATGTCTCGCCGAACACCTCCACCACCTGCGGCTCGATGTTCTGCTCGATCAGTTCGCGCGGCGAACCTTGGCTGATGAGCTTGCCGTTATCCATCACCGCAAGACGATGACACAAACGCTCGGCCTCATCCATGAAGTGCGTGGTGAGCAACAAGGTCTTGCCCTGTTGCGTGAGCGCACGCAGACGTTGCCAGATGAGGTGACGGGCTTGTGGATCAAGACCTGTGGTGGGTTCATCGAGAAAGATGACATCGGGGTCGTTCACCAGTGCACGCGCCAAGGTGAGGCGACGCTTCATACCGCCCGAGAGCGTCGGCACTTTCGCATCGCGCTTGCTGGTGAGGCTGGCGAATTCCAACAACGAGGGAATGCGCGCTTCGACTTCGCTGTCTTTCATGCCGAAGTAGCGGCCATACACGAGCAGGTTCTCCGCCACCGTGAAATCGGGATCGAGGTTGTCCATCTGCGGCACGACGCCGACGCGGATGCGTGCTTCGCGTGCAGCTTGCGGAACAGGCAGGTCGAGCAACATGGCACGTCCTGCATCGGGTGCAATCAGGCCGAGCAACATACGCAGAGTCGTGGTCTTGCCCGCGCCATTGGGTCCGAGCAGACCAAAGCATTCTCCCTTGCGGATAGAAAGATCAAGACCATCCACCACGCGGTGGCCGCCGTAGGATTTTTGCAGGCCGATGGCTTGGATGACGGGATTCACAACACCACACCAGTGAAGTGCTTGCGCACGATGTCACGCAGTTGTGTAAGGCGTCCGTGGAAGTAATGGTCGGCCTGCGGCAATACCACGATAGCAAGATGCTGTGGACGTGCCCATTCGAAGGCATCCGCCAAGGGCACAACATCGTCATGCTCACCGTGGATGACCAGCGTGTCAGGCGACACCGCAGGCATGGCGAAGCGCCCCACTGCCGGCCCCGCCAAAATAAGGTGCTGCGGTTTGAGCGTCTGCGCCGCACGCGCGGCAATGTAACCGCCGAAGGAGAAGCCAGAGAGTATCAGCGGTAGCTCTTCACCGAACTGTTCTTGCGCGTAGCGCGCGACGGCGATGAGGTCTTGCTCCTCGCCATCGCCGCCAGTGAACTCACCCTCGCTCGCACCCACCCCTCGGAAATTGAAACGCAACGTAGCGCATCCCAATTCGGCAAAGGTCTTGGCCAGAATGACCGCCACCTTGTTTTCCATGGTACCGCCCATGGTTGGCAGGGGGTGAGCCACCACGGCGATAGCGCAAGGAATATCGTCCGGCACATGCACGATACCCTCAAGATGTCCTGCAGCACCCGCGACCGAAAACTTTTGCAGTGCAGCGGCCATCAGATCTTCAGGCGCTCTACGACCTGTCCGTTCTTCAAATGCGATTCGATGATCTCGTCCAGATCGCTCTCGTCCACGAAGGTGTACCAAGTGCCTTCGGGATAGACCACCAACACCGGACCGTCGTCGCAACGATCCATGCACCCCGCCGAATTGATGCGTATCTTGTTCTGGCGACTGGAGAGGCCCATCTCTTTGACTTTGTTCTTCACATAGTCGCGTGCTTTCTGCGCACCGTGATTATTGCAACAGTCGCCACCATCCTCGCGCTGGTTGGTGCAGAAGAACACATGCTTATCAAAATAGTTCATCGTTAATTCCTTGCTATTTAAGGTCACTTGGTTCGCCGTCTGCTCGCACGCCACAGATAGCCCATCAGCAATAGCGGGAACATGCTGGATACGATCTGCGACATGCCGTTGTAATTGAGCAGATGCCCGTAACGCCAATGATACAGGCGCATCGCTGCAGAGGGGGTGCCGCTATCGAGTACCCACAGTGCGAGCATGAGGTAGACCAGCGCCGCCAGCGCGGTGCCCCACAAAAGCGCAACTCTGGGGAGTGAGTGCATCGCCCACAAGGCCAACATGCCCAAAACGATGCCCAGCATCGCTTCGCTGTTCAGCCACAACATGAGCGCCCACGATTTGAGCAGCACAGCAGCGGCGATGAATTTCGCCAATGCGATCACGCACAACACGATCATCAAGGCGATGGCCGCATCACGACGCACTCGCAACAGGGTCTGCAGAAGCAGTCCGATCATCAACAGATTGAGAGCGACCGCGACACTCGACCAAGGATTGAAAGGCTCTTCGGGCATAGCCACGAAGATGCGGTGCGCGGCCTCGGTGATGAACACATTACCCAGCATCGGCAGGGTCGGATTGATTTGCGCGAACATCCACAACATGAGCAAGGCTAAACCAAAATCCACGCCATGCCCGCGTTGGAAAAGTTCGATGCGCCATTGGGTGGCTCGTACGAACCATTGCGCCGGGGCGATCACCAACGCCAACATGCCGCCCACCAGCGCGCCGAAGGTATTGGTCAGGACATCTGCATTCGAACTGATACGACTGGGCAAATACATCTGCAGATATTCCAGCAGCAAGGACAGCAACATCGCCCCGATGACGGTGATGAACAAACTGCGCCATCCAGCGACATAAGTACGCAAGGTCAACGCCAGCAACATGCCGAGCGGCAGATAGGCCAAGCAATTGGTGATGGCATCGAACGCAGTGTAGGTCTGCCCGATAGGGGATGAGAGTACCTCGAGGAAGTCGAGCCCTTGCTCTTGCCAGCCCGAAAATGGAGAAAGGCTTGCATAAACAATCATCAGCACATATCCCACCAACAGATAGCGGCGCAAGAGGGAACGGCGAATAGTGGCTTGGAGTTCGCTCACAACTCAAACCTTAATGGAACAGTAGGACTCATTTCGATTGACGACTCGGTAAGGGTAAGAAAGAATGCGCCCTTAGTCGCATATAAAAACTAGATTTACTTTGGAGGGGATTATGGCATACCTGCACTGGTCTAATGACCTGAACACGGGCATTGAGGTCATCGACAAACAACACCGTCGCCTCGTTGAATACCTCAACGAGCTGAACACCGCAATTGCTGAGGGTGATCAAAAAGGCGTGAAACACGTCTTGGACGAACTTATCGATTACACACTTTCACATTTCAGCTTCGAGGAAGAATTGATTGAGAAATCAGGCTATCCCTTCTTCAAAGCGCACAAGCGCGTGCATGAGATCTTCACCAAGCGTGTTGGTGAATTCCTACAACGCGCGGAAAAAGGCGAGGATGTCGCACCTGAGATCCTCTCCATGCTAAAGATCTGGCTCATCAACCACATCAAAGGCGATGACGCGGATTACGTTGAATATGTCGTCAAAAATTTGGGGATTGAGGCCAAAGCCGAGGAACCAACCGGTGGCTGGCTGGGTAGTGCACTCAAAAAGTTCTTTGGTTGAACCTACAGACGGGCGCACTCTCGCCCGTCTGATATTCGTCGACGATTGGCACATCTTCGACAGCCGCACACCCTCTAATCTTTGAAACACCCATCCCTGCGGGTGGCAGCGCTGGCATAGACATTGCTGAATTCAAGCGGGTGACGCTCGCATGTTATGTGCGTCGTTGCCGCAAATCACGCACGTAGGGGAACGCGCATGTCAAACATCAACTGGACCGACGACCTGAACATCGGTATCGAATCTATCGACGAACAGCATCGTCACATCGTCAGCCTTTTCAATGAGCTGAATGACGCACACATACACGGCGAGATAAACGTCGCAAACAAGCTACTAACGGAGCTGATCGAATTCAAGGTGTTCCACTGCGCGCACGAAGAAGACCTGCTGAAACAATCCGGCTTCCCCCTGTACAAGATGCACAAGCTCTCGCACGAACTTATCATCAACCAATGCTTGGTTTTACATCAACGCGCTGAAAATGGTGAGTACGTCGTCAAAGAAGCTGTTCCCTTCCTTAGAGCGACCTTGGTGAGCCATATAAAAGGGGAGGACGCCGACTACGCCATCTACGTGCGCCAATCGCAACGTAGCGGACAAAAAGAAGGACGTGGATGGTTCAGTTCATTGAAGCGACTGTTTAGATAAGAACATCCGTCAGAACCTTTCATACCCCGCCATGTAGCGCCACTGCCCCTGCGCCAGTTTCGACATCGATACACGTCCGATGCGCAATCGCTTCATCAGTTTCACCTCCAAGTCCACGCTGCGACACATGTGCATGATCTGGCCGGGCTGCACGCCCTTCAAAGCAAAACGCAAACGCGTCTCGTTCTGCCAGCTCACCTTTGCCGGTGCTAGCGGCTTGCCGTTGTAACTGAGTCCGTGATTCAGCGATTGAAGGCCTTCAGGTGACAACTCTCCCGACACCTCTACCACGTATTCTTGCTCGATGGTGTTTGCATCGTCAGTCAATTTGCGTGACACACGAAAATCCTGTGTCAGCACCGCCAAGCCGCTCGCCCCTGCTTGCAACGGCAAACAATGAGTCAGATGCAGCAAATGCTGTTTGAGCGAACGGATACCCGAATGATCTTCGGATGAACGCGTATCGGCGCAGATCAGCTGCCGAAGGTAGTCGGCAGTCATCTCCACACCAGGGGGTTGGTGGAACAGTATCGACACAGGGGGGAGCGGTGTGAGCTTGGCATCAGGGTGCAACTCCACCGTCTGTTCAGACACCATGAACTGCGGCTCTTCCACCACCACCCCGTCCACACTCACCCAGCCGCCCGTAATGTACAACTCCGCCTCACGACGAGAGCATTGCTTTAACTCAACGAGGCGCTTGGCGAGACGGATGGGTTCAGTCATAAGGAGGCATGGTTAGATAAAAGGGGCTGCATTGTATTCGCTGCGGACAGTATCAATGCGCCTCATCCCAATTCGCTCCCTCTCCCAGCCCCACTTCTAGCGGCACTTTCAACTGCGCCACATTGCACATCAATTCGCGCAGCTTCTCTTTCACTAAAGCCAATTCAGCTTCAGGCACTTCGAGTATCAATTCATCGTGTACTTGCATGATGAGTTTGGTTTGTAGCTTTTCTTTTGGCCGTCCCTCGAAACTCGCCGATGGCTCGTTTTCCAACCAATCTTGCACGGCGATCATCGCGAGTTTGATGAGGTCGGCGGCCGTGCCTTGCATCGGCGCGTTGATGGCAGCGCGTTCGGCGGCTTGTCTTCTCATTCCGTTGGCACCGTTGATCTCGGGTAGCCATAGGCGGCGGCCGAACCATGTCTCGACGTAACCATGCGCTTTGGCTTGTTCGCGCGTGCTATCCATATAGCGCTTCACGCCGGGGTAACGCGCGAAGTAGAGGTCGATGTATTGCTTGGCGGCGCTGTTCTCAATGTTGAGTTGCGAGGCCAAACCATAAGCCGACATACCGTAGATGAGGCCGAAATTGATGACCTTGGCATAGCGGCGCTGTTCGCTGCTGACTGCATCCAGCGCCACGCCGAACACTTCGGCGGCGGTGGCACGGTGGATGTCTTCACCATTGGCGAAAGCCTTGAGCAGACCTTCATCACCCGACAGGTGCGCCATGATGCGCAGCTCGATCTGCGAATAGTCGGCAGAGACGATGCGCGAACCGGCCGGTGCGATGAACGCTTCTCGGATGCGGCGACCTTCGGCGGTACGCACGGGAATGTTCTGCAAGTTAGGGTCGGTAGAGGCCAAGCGCCCGGTCACCGCGACGGCCTGCGAGTAACTGGTGTGCACACGGCCTGTCTTTTGATTCACCATCAAAGGTAACTTGTCGGTATAAGTGGATTTGAGCTTAGCCATGCCGCGATGCTCAAGCAGCAGCTTCGGCAGCGGGTAGTCCAAAGCCAGTTCTTGCAGCACCTCTTCATCGGTAGAGCGCGAACCTGTGGCGGTCTTCTTCTTGGAGGGGATGCCAAGCTTGTCGAACAGGATCTCTTGCAGTTGCTTGGGCGAAGCAAGGTTGAACGGTTGGCCCGCCATCTCGAACGCTTGTGCTTCGATGGACATCAGCTTCTCTCCCAGCTCGTGGCTCTGGCGCGATAGCTTCACGCTGTCGATGAGTACGCCGTTGCGTTCCATCTTGAACAGCACTTCGCGCACCGGCATCTCGATGTCACGGTACACCTCGGTCAAGCGCCCTTCCAGTTGTGGCGACAAGGTCTGGTACAGTTGCAGTGTTATGTCGGCATCTTCTGCGGCGTAGCGGGTGGCGGTGTCAAGATCGACCTGGTCGAAACCGATCTGCTTCGCGCCTTTGCCCACCACATCGGTGTAGCTCACCGTCGCCAGCCCCAAGTGACGCAAGGCAAGGTTGCCCATCTCATGCGGTTTATGCGACTCCAGCACATAGGATTGCAACAAAGTGTCTTCGGCAATACCGCGGAGTGCGATGCCATGATTGGCGAAGATGTGCTGGTCGTATTTGAGATTCTGCCCCAGCTTCTTGTGCGCCGCACTTTCCAACCATGGCTTGAGTTTCTGTAGCGCATGTTCAAGCTTCACTTGGTCAGGGGCGCCCGGGTAGTGATGCGCCAAAGGCAGATAGGCAGCCTGATGTGCCTCTATGCTGAAGGAGATACCCACCAACTGAGAAGCCATCGGATCGAGGCCGGTGGTCTCGGTGTCCAAGCTCACCAGCGATGCTGACATCAGCTTTTCTAACCACTCATCTAATTGCGCTTCGGTGCGGATGGATTCGTAGTGCGAGGTGTCGTTGGTGGTTGAAGGGAGTTCGGCTTGTTCGAATTGGCGCTGATCTAACTCCCTCGCCCCACGGGGGAGGGGGCTTTTGACTTCAGCGCTTTGTTGAAAGAGTGTCCCCCCACCCCAGCCCTCCCCCGATGGGAGAGGGAGCGAAACAGTGGAATTTGAAAGTTCGCGCAACATGGTGCGGAAACCATAGCGCTCGAACATCGCTTTCAATTTAACTTTGTCTTCCTCAGGCGCTGTCAATTCGTCATAGCGTTTATCCAACGCCACGTCACATTTCACGGTGACCAACTTGCGCCCCTGCGGCAACCAATCCAAGGCGGCGCGCAGGTTCTCACCCACCGCACCGCCGACGTCTTTTGCATTGGCGATCACTCCATCCAGCGAATCGTATTGGGTGAGCCATTTCACCGCCGTCTTGGGGCCGCACTTGTTCACGCCCGGCACGTTGTCCACGGCATCCCCCACCAGTGTGAGGTAATCCACGATACGATTGGGCGGCACACCAAACTTCGCCAGTACACCCGCCTCATCCATGATCTCGTTACTCATGGTGTTAACTAAAGTGACGTTGGTATTCACCAGTTGCGTGAGGTCTTTGTCGCCGGTAGAAACGATGCAGCGCGCGCCATTGTTCGACGCCTGCTGTGCCAGCGTGCCGATGACGTCATCCGCTTCCACGCCATCCACCATGAGGATGTTCCAGCCTGCTGCGGCGACCAGCTCATGCAGCGGTTGGATCTGCGCACGCAGGTCGTCCGGCATGGAGGGACGATTGGCTTTGTACTCGGGATACCAGTCGTCACGAAACGTCTTGCCCTTCGCGTCGAACACACAGGCGCTATAATCCGCCGGAAAGTCGCTGCGTAATTTTTTCAGCATGTTGAGCACGCCTTGGATAGCACCCGTCGGCTCGCCTTGCGGACTGCGCAAGTCAGGCATGGCGTGGAAAGCACGATACAGATAGGACGAGCCATCCACCAGCAACAATGTCTTCATATTTTTGGAGTCCGAGATGAACAACGATTTGAAATTGCCCGCCGCTCAAGCCCCCGAATTGATGCAATCGAAGGAGTCGTGGCGCGTGTTCGGCATTATGTCAGAATTCGTCTCAGCCACTGAGCGCCTACGCGACATCCATCCCGCCGTCAGCATCTTCGGCAGTGCACGCACGCCGCACGACCACCCTTATTACCAACTGACCGAAGAGATCGCGCGTTTGCTTTCGGATGCCGGGTTCACCGTCATCTCCGGAGGCGGTCCCGGCATCATGGAAGCAGCCAACAAAGGCGCGTTCTACGGCAAATCCGCCAGCGTGGGTCTCAACATCCAACTGCCGCACGAACAACACAACAATCCCTACCAGAATATCAGCCAGTCGTTCCAACACTTCTTCACGCGCAAGGTGATGTTCGTGAAATTCGCCAGTGCCTATGTGGTGATGCCCGGCGGTTTCGGCACGCTGGATGAATTGATGGAAGCGCTCACGCTTGTGCAGACCGGAAAGACCCGGCGCATGCCCGTCATTCTCGTCGGAAGTCAGTTCTGGGGCGGCCTGATGGACTGGATCAAGACCAGCCTATTGGCAGAAAAGATGATCAGCCCGGGTGACGTGGATCTGATCCAGGTCATTGATGATCCCGAACAAGTCGTGGCAGCCATCTTCAAGCACTATGAGACACGCGGCTTCGAGCCTTCAGCCGCAGAGCGCGAGTTGCAACTGAATCTTTAAGGGTAAAATCCACATATCACCTTGGTCACCAATATCATGCGCCTACTTACTTTGTTTTTCCTTTCGCTACTGAGCTTGAGCCTCTTTGCATCCGAGCCGATCCCTGCTTCTGCCACGCCCATCCAAGATGAGGCGGTGGATGAACCCCAAGTGACCATCTCCAAGCAAGCCGAACAGACCGTGGAAGAATATCGCGCCAACGGCAAGCTCTACATGATCAAGATTACGCCCAAGCACGGCGTACCTTACTACTTGGTGGATGATCGCGGCGACGGCAAGTTCGCGCGCCAAGAGAGCCTAGATTCAGGCCTGCGCGTACCGCGTTGGGTCATCTTCCGTTTCTGACGGGCAGATTCA
This sequence comes from Gallionellaceae bacterium, assembly GCA_006218055.1. Taxonomy (GTDB): domain Bacteria; phylum Pseudomonadota; class Gammaproteobacteria; order Burkholderiales; family Gallionellaceae; genus Sideroxyarcus. The sequence goes on along the minus strand of VBWD01000009.1, from coordinate 25,681 downwards.
ATTTACCCATTCCTCAACATGAAGCTGCGATGCCCGTTCCCTCACCTCAATCCTCTCCCGCAAGCGGGCGAGGAGGCGAACGCACTGCTACGCAGATTTTAAATTTAGCAAAGGTCGCTGCATGGCTGTTTTTACGCGCATCACCGAGCAAGATATCTCCGCTTGGCTATCTGATTATTCCTTAGGTTCGCTACTCGAATTACAGGGCATCCCTGCCGGCATCGAGAACACCAACTACTTCGTCACCACCAGCAACGGACGTTTCGTGCTGACGCTGTTCGAAGTGTTGAAAGCGGATGAACTCCCGTTCTATCTCAACCTGATGTCGCACTTGGCGCGTCACGGCATTCCCTGCCCAGCACCTGTGGCGAACGGCAAGAACCATTTCCTCGGCGAACTGAATGGCAAGCCCGCCTGTATCGTCAGTCGCCTGAACGGCAAATCGGTGACACAGCCCAGCGTGGCGAACTGCGCTGCCGTCGGCGCGATGCTGGGCCAGATGCACAACGCCAGCCTGAGCTTCGGTAGCACGATGGAGAATGCGCGCGGAGCAATTTGGCGCGCCAGTACCTCACAACAAGTGAAACGCTTCCTATCAGCCGAAGATGCCGCTCTACTGGAGAGCGAAGTAGTTCTGCATGCAAACTTCCCAAGTGACAAATTACCGCGCGGCGTCATTCATGGCGATCTGTTCCGCGACAATGTATTGATGGATGGTGAACGCGTCGGCGGCTTGATCGATTTTTATTTCGCTTGTAACGATGCCTTCGTCTATGACCTGGCCATCACCCTCAACGATTGGTGCATGGCGGCTGAAGGTTCTTCGACAGGCTCAAGTCTCGATGAGGAGCGTGCGCACGCCATGCTGAAAGCCTACCAAACGGTGCGCCCACTCACACCTGCCGAAGTCGATATCTGGCCAAGGACGTTGCGCGTCGCTGCGCTGCGTTTCTGGATCTCGCGCTTATACGACCTGCATCTGCCGCGCGATGGCGAGATGGTGACCCCGCACGATCCCGATCACTTCAAACGTATTTTGCAAAATCACATCGCGTCTGTTCAACCTGTTTTGCTCTAAGAGAGTTCACATGGAAATCAAGAAATTCAACGCAGCCCGTGGCTGGACCTGGTTCAAGCAAGGCTACCAGCTCATCATGATCAGTCCTATCCTCGCCATCGCCACCGCGCTGATCGGTGCGCTGGCAGTCTTCCTCGCGATGATGGTTCCGCTCATCGGACCGCTACTCGCCATCATCCTCATGCCCATCATGCTGACCGGCTACATGCGCGTCTGCCGCGCGCTGGAAGAACACGAGGAAGTGGAACTGACGCACTTACTCGCAGGTTTCAAAAAGAACACCCCCGCACTCGTCTCGTTGGGCGCGTTCCTGATGATGGGTATGTTGTTGGCCTCGGCCGTGATGGTGTTCATCGGCGGCGATCAACTCACCACCTTGATGGAAGAAGTACGCGCAACAGACAACCCGCAAGTGCTGATGGATGCCATCAATACAGCTGGTAGTGGAGTGGCTCTGGCCGTATTGCTGGGATTCACCTTGGTGTTGATGCTCATCGTGGCGTGGCAATATGCCCCCATGTTGGTTTTCTTCAGCGATGTGCCCCCTTTCATCGCTCTGCGCGACAGCTTCGTCGGCACCCTACGCAACATCGTGCCCTACACCGTGTACAGCCTCATCATGCAACTAGTCGCACTGTTGCTGGGCATCATGCCGTATGGCATCGGCATGATCCTTCTTCTGCCGCTTGGCTTGACCTCTCTCTATGTGAGCTATCGCAACATCTTCCCATGGCTGGATACACCCGTCGTAGTTGCTGCTAAAGCGGATGCTGGAACACCCCAATGAAGACTCTAGCGATCGCGAGCGAACGCAAACAAGCGCAAAATCCGCACAATCTCTTCGTTGCAGGCGTGTTCGCATTCGACCTTTTGATGACTCCTGCGGTATTGGGTTTGAAGATTGGCATGATTGGCCTGCTCATTCCGCTGGTTTGCTCGGGAGGATTGCTGGCCTACATTTACACGCGCTCCTGCAAAGAGACGAGCTGGTTTGTGGACATGCACTGGCGTTTGACCTGGAAGCGTAGCCGCCTGTTGCTACTGGGCTATTCGATCTCCGCATTTTTGGTGTTGGTGGCGTGGTTGCTCAGCACGATCTCCGGCGACCCGCACATGGCAAGCATCGTATGGACGGCGCTCACGCGCGTCGCCCTGATGCCCACCTTGATCTTCGTGCTATTTACCTCGGTGCTGGAAGCAAGCTCGATCGCTCAAGCCGCCAATGGGGAAGTGCCAGACAAGTTGGCGGTAAAGTATCCGCCACCCGCAGGTTTGATTCCTTGATTTACAAAATCATTACCCCGCTTCGCGGACTAGGATTTTTAAGCTTTTGTGCTGAATTCGTCGAAAGCGAATAGCACCTCACCCGCATACATCAACGATGGGCCACCGCCCATATAGACGGCCACTGACAACATCTCATTGACCTGCTCGCGGGTTGCCCCCAAGCGCACCAACGCTCTGACGTGATAGGCGATGCATCCCGCACAACGCGTGGAGACAGCGATGGCCGTAGCGATCAGCTCCTTATCCAAAGCAGAGATCACACCCGCTGTCATCGCGGCCTTCGACATCGCGTCGAAACCTGTCATCACCTCAGCGGATTCTTTGCGGAACGTACCCAATGCTGGGTTCAGGTGCTGAATCAGTTCTTTATACGAATTGCTCATGGGGTGCTCCTGGAGAGGTAAAGAAGATTTGCATATTAGGCTTTGCTAATATGCAAATCAAGCACCCGCAATAAACACCGCAGCTTGACCGTGAAACCCACCGGCCTCATCTAGCAGATCCCACACCGTGGCCTCAGTGATCATGAAGCGCTTGCCGCTCTTTGCGATGCGCATGCCAGAGTAGCCATCGACGTAGCCTTGTTGCGACACCTGCTCTAGCAACTTCAGGCGTGCTTCCTGTGCCAGCGGCTCCGCAGACAAACGCGAGGGAAGTCGGGCGAACTCTTCCTCGCTCATTTCGAATAATTCGAGCGCCCAGCGATTGCCGTAGAAGAAGATGGGGTCGGCTTCTGTACCGTGTGCCACGATGGCGCGCGGAGCAGTCCAGAGCGCTTCGCGTAGCTCATCCTCATCGCAAGGAACATTGGAAATAAGTGGCTTACCCGTGAGGCGCAGGTAACTCTCGACGATCAGCCGCAGCGTGGCATCAGAGGGCTTCGAGCTTGGCATATTCGAGTGCCAGCCATTTGCTGCCAGCGCGTTTGAAATTCACTTGGACGCGACCTTCGGTGCCGCTGCCTTCGCTCCCTGTCACCACGCCCTCACCGAATTTCTGGTGGAACACGCGCTGTCCGATGCGCCACATCGCACTCGGTGCAGGCGGCGCCTTCTCCATCGGCACAGCATTGAACGCTTTGGCGTAGCTGTTCGTCTCGTAGCTACCGGCCTGGAACGATCTGCTGATGCTGACGCGTGGAGTGATCCAATGCAGCAACTCTTCCGGCAACTCCCGCATGAAGCTGGACACACGGCTGTAGTGAGTTTGTCCATGCAACATCCGGCGCTGTGCGAAAGTGAGATACAAACGCCGACGCGCACGGGTGATGGCCACGTACATCAGGCGCCGCTCTTCATCGAGGTCGTTATTGTCGATACTGTTCTGGTGCGGGAACAAACTCTCTTCCAAGCCCGTGATGAACACAGTATGGAACTCCAATCCTTTGGCCGCATGCACCGTCATCAGATGCAGCGCGTCATCGCCATCTCCCGCCTGATGCTCCCCCGACTCCAGCGAGGCGTGAGTTAGGAATGCGGTGAGGCTATCGTCTTCATTTTCATGCACGAACAAGGTGGCAGAGTTGATGAGTTCGTTCATGTTCTCCAAACGCTCTTCTGCTTCCCGGCGTTTGGAGGCGACCGCTTTTTCGCTCTCGTAATGCGCGACCAAACCGCTGTGGTGCAGAACATGTTCCATGATCTCCGGCAGCGGCAAACCGACTATGCCACTGCGCAAGGATTCGATGAGCCCGACGAATGCAGTCACCTTGCCGCCTGCCCGCGCGGCGGCATCCCATAGCGTCGTATTGTTGATGCGCGCCGCTTCTTGCAACTGCTCGATACTGCGCGCACCGATGCCGCGCGTAGGAAAGTTGATGATGCGCAGCAGCGCGTTGTCATCGTCGGTGTTCTCCATCAGGCGCAGATAAGCCAGCGTGTGCTTGATCTCTTGCCGCTCGAAGAAGCGCAATCCGCCATACACACGGTAGGACAAGCCCGCCGACACCAGCGCGTGTTCCAACACACGCGACTGCGCATTGGAGCGATACAGCAGCGCCATCTCGGTAAGATTCACCCCTTCGCGTTTCAACTCCTGAATCTCTTCAACGATGAAGCGCGCCTCATCCACATCCGTCTCGGCTTCATACACACGCAACTGCTCACCGCCGTTTTCCGACGTCCACAGATTCTTGCCAAGGCGGTTCTTGTTATTGCTGATAAGGGCATTGGCAGCATCGAGGATGTTGCCGTGCGAGCGGTAGTTCTGCTCCAGCTTGATGACGTTCTCCACGTGGAAGTCACTCAGCAGCTCCTGCATGTTGCCCACGTTCGCACCTCGGAAGGCGTAGATGGACTGGTCGTCGTCTCCCACCGCGAATAGCGAGTTGTTCTTTCCCGCCAGCAACTTCAACCAGCGATATTGCAAGGGGTTGGTGTCTTGGAACTCATCCACCAAGATGTGTTTGAAGCGCTCTTGATAATGCTCGCGCAGTGCCTGATTGCGCGACAGCAACTCATAGCAACGTAGCAACAACTCGGAAAAATCCACCACACCTTCGCGCTGACATTGCACATCGTATTCGGCGAACACTTCCACCTTGCGTTGCGTGAATTGATCGTAGGCCTCGACTTCATGCGCGCGCAATCCTTGCTCTTTGTTGCCGCTAATGAAGTTCTGGATGTCACGCGGGATGAACTTCTCCGGGTCAAGATTCTGCGCCTTCATCACACGCTTGATGGCGGAAAGCTGGTCACCGGAATCGAGTATCTGAAACGTCTGCGGCAGATTCGCCTCGCGAAAATGCGCGCGCAGCAGACGATTGCACAGACCGTGAAATGTGCCTATCCACATGCTGTTGATGTTTACAGGCAGCATGCTCGACAAACGCGTCTTCATCTCCTTCGCCGCCTTGTTGGTAAAGGTCACCGCCAAGATACTGTGTGGATTGGTTTGCCCAGTGCTGATGAGATAAGCGATACGCGTGGTCAGCACGCGCGTCTTACCGCTCCCTGCCCCCGCCAAAATAAGCGCGGATCGGGCGGGCAGTTCGACGGCGGCACGTTGTTCGGGATTGAGGCCTTGCAGCAGTTTCATCGTGAGTTCCAAAAGAAACGGGGAATCAAGCCAAGCCTGATTCCCCGTCCTGTCATTGCGTTAAGTCTTACTTCTTTTTGTTCTGGATCATGTCGTGCATGATCGGCGACAGGATGATCTCCATCGCATGGCTCATCTTCCCGCCTGGCACCACCATGGTGTTGGCGCGAGACATGAACGAGTTAGGGATCATGCTCAGGAAGTAAGGGAAATCGACACCCTTTGGATTGCGGAAGCGGATCACCACGAAGCTCTCATCCGGGGTCGGGATGTCGCGTGCGATGAACGGGTTCGATGTATCCACGGTCGCCACACGTTGGAAGTTGATGTCGGTGTGGGTGAACTGCGGCGTGATGTATTTGATGTAGTCAGGCATACGACGCATGATCGTATCGACGGTTGCTTCTGCGGAATAGCCACGTTCCGCCTTGTCGCGATGGATCTTTTGGATCCACTCGAGGTTGACCACTGGCACCACGCCAATACCCAAGTCAACGTAGCGGCGCGCATCAATGCCTTGTTTTTCGTCTTTTGCCAAACCATGCAGACCTTCGTAGAACAACAGGTCGGAACCTTCTTCGATGTTCTCCCAAGGCGTGAACACGCCAGGTGTCAGGTTAGTCAGGTTGAAGTGCTTGTTGTGCTCTACAGCCTCTGCTTCGCTATGCACGTAGTAACGACGTTGGCACATGCCTGTATCGCCGTACTGTTTGAACATGCCTTCGATCTTGTCGAAGTGGTTGGCCTCCGGGCCGAAGTGGCTGAATGTGTTGTGACCGTTCTTGGCGGCTTCTGCTGCGGCAGCGCGAAATGCCATACGATCTAGGCTGTGCAAGCTATCGCCTTCAACGACGGCGGCTTTGATGCTCTCACGGCGGAAGATGTTCTCAAAGGCGCGTTTGACGGTGGTGGTGCCTGCACCGGATGAGCCGGTAACTGCGATGACGGGGTACTTGCTGGACATAACGATCTCTCCTGAACGATTATGGATAATTAATTTTGGACGGCGATTCTAACCCAGTTTGGCTGGCTAGCGCGAGGCGCTCGGGTTTTCCGCGCCCAAGTTGCCCTTGAGTTGGGTCGCAAGCCGCTCCGCCTCTGCGCGACTATATAGCTACCTGATCTGCAGTACGAATATCCAAGCGCCCCCTTGGTCAACGGGCTGTAGCTGTACGTCATATCCGGCGCTGCGCCATTGGTCATAAGAAGCCAACGCACTCGCTTGATCAGCAGCGGTCAGCAAATTGACTTTCCATTTGCCACCCACTTGTGCGGCAGGTTGCGCAATGTCTGTCTCCGTCGCCCACCTACCCAATTGCACGGCATCGACGGGCCCAACAGGTAGCGCCGCTTGGCCTTTGGGCATCTTGTAGAAGGACAACGGTTGATCCATGACGAACTCAGTATTGTCCGCGCCTGTCACTTCGATCTTGCCTTCGATCAAGCACACCACGCCTTGTTCATCCCCATCTTTGCCCCATACGTCGGTCCCGCGTATTCCTACCGTCGCCCCTGCCACTTTGACCGTGACGTTACGCCCCTGCAACTTGGCGATACGGGCGGTAGTGAAACGGAACGCACCTTTGGCGACATCCAGTACGGCACGAAACACGGAAGGCTCTGACTGCTGACGTGCTAAGCCACCCAAAGTCAAACTGGCTTTCTCGCCCAACTTCACCAAGCTGCCGTCGGCGGTCTGCACATAGATGCGTGCATTCACCCCCGTGATAAGTCGGTCACCGTTCTGCAACTCGGCGCCAGCGCGTAGCGGACGCATGCTCTCGCCCCGTTGTAGCCAAGCCGGCATCTGCACGGCCTGCACCAGCGCTTCTGGTTCAGCGTGTACCGGCATGGCAAGCAGCAGCAAAAGCAAACCCAGTTTCTTGTTCATAGCCAGCACCTCCTTGAATGCGCGAGGGATGCATGTTGCCGCTATAATGCCGAACCCGCAAATTTCGCCTCAGATTACGCACACATGCAATCCAACTACTCCCCCAAAGACATCGAAGCCACCGTCCAACAGCATTGGGAATCCACGCAGGCATTCGTCGCCAAAGAGAACAGCGACAAGCCAAAGTACTACTGCCTGTCGATGTTCCCCTACCCATCTGGCAAGTTGCACATGGGCCATGTGCGCAACTACACCATCGGCGACGTGCTGAGCCGTTACCACCACATGAAAGGCTTCAACGTGATGCAGCCGATGGGCTGGGACGCGTTCGGCCTACCTGCGGAGAACGCCGCGATGGCGAACAACGTACCGCCCGCTGCATGGACGTATTCCAACATCGAATACATGAAACAGCAGTTGAAGGCGCTCGGATTGGGCGTTGACTGGACGCGCGAGGTGAAGACCTGCACGCCAGAGTATTACCGCTGGGAACAATGGCTGTTCACCAAGTTGTTCAAAAAGGGCGTGATCTATAAGAAGACCTCGACCGTGAACTGGGATCCGGTGGACAACACCGTGCTGGCGAACGAGCAAGTCATCGACGGACGCGGCTGGCGTTCTGGCGCGCTGGTGGAGAAGCGCGAGATACCCATGTATTTCTTCCGCATCACCCAATACGCCGAAGAATTGCTGAAAGATTTGGACACCCTCACCGGCTGGCCCGAGCAAGTGAAGACCATGCAAGCCAACTGGATCGGCAAGAGCTACGGCGTGCGCTTCGCCTTCCCGCATGGCAACGATGAGAAGTTGTGGGTGTACACCACGCGCGCCGACACCATCATGGGCGTCACCTTCGTCGCAGTAGCTACCGAGCATCCACTGGCGACACGTGCCGCACAGGACAATGCCAAGCTGGCCGAGTTCATCGAAGAATGCAAACGTGGCGGTGTGGCCGAGGCCGACATCGCCACCATGGAAAAGAAGGGCATGGACACCGGCATCAAAGTCACCCACCCACTCACCGGCGAGCAAGTGCCGGTGTGGGTCGGTAACTACGTACTGATGGGCTACGGCGAAGGCGCGGTGATGGCAGTGCCCGCGCACGACGAACGCGATTTCGGTTTCGCGAAGAAGTACGATTTGCCCATCAAACAGGTAATTACCAAAGGCAAAGAAGATGGCTTCAGTGACGGTAGTGGATATGGTGGCGGAACGGGTTCAGGAGCAGGCTCCGAAGATGGCACTGGAAATGGCGGAGGCGGCGTTGACACACCATTCACTGATGCTCACTGGCAAGAATGGTACGGAAGCAAAGTAGTTGGTGTTTGCATCAACTCAGGAAAATATGATGGCCTCGGCCATACCGCTGCCGTAGATGCCATCTCCGCCGACTTAAACGCCAAAGGCTTGGGCGAGAAGAAGACTCAGTTCCGTCTGCGCGATTGGGGCATCTCACGCCAACGCTACTGGGGTTGCCCTATCCCCATCATCCACTGCCCAAGTTGCGGCGATGTGCCGGTGCCTGATGAGCAACTACCTGTGGTGTTGCCTGAGGACGTAGTGCCGGACGGCGCAGGTTCGCCACTGGCTAAGATGCCCGAGTTCTACGAATGCACCTGCCCCACTTGCGGCGGTAAAGCGCGCCGCGAGACGGACACCATGGACACCTTCGTGGAGTCGTCTTGGTACTACGCACGCTACGCCAGCCCGCAATGCGACACGGGGATGGTGGACAAAGCAGCCGCACAGAAATGGTTGCCCGTCGATCAATACATCGGCGGTATCGAACACGCCATCTTGCATCTGTTATACGCGCGCTTCTTCCACAAGCTGATGCGCGACGAAGGTCTGGTGCAGGGCGATGAACCCTTCGTCAATCTGCTTACACAAGGCATGGTGGTCGCTCCCACGTTCTACCGCGATCTGGAAGGCGGCAAGAAGTTGTGGATCAATCCTGCCGATGTGGATGTGGAGGTCGATGCCAAAGCACGCCCTCTCGGTGCCAAACTGAAAGCAGATGGTCTGCCTGTGGTCATCGGCGGCACAGAGAAGATGTCGAAGTCGAAGAACAACGGCGTCGATCCGCAAGCCATCATCGACGCTTACGGTGCGGACACTGCACGTCTGTTCATGATGTTCGCCTCACCTCCTGACCAGCAACTTGAGTGGTCGGATACGGGCGTGGAAGGCGCGTTCCGTTTCTTGAAGCGAGTATGGAAAGCGGTGTTCGAACATGTCGAAGGCGGCGTAGTCGCGGCTTACAGCAGTGGCGAGTTGAGTGCGAACGCGAAGGCATTGCGTCTGCAACTGCATCAGACCATCCAGAAGATCGACGATGACTATGGTCGCCGCAAGACCTTCAACACCGCCATTGCAGCCACGATGGAATTGCTCAATGCACTTGGCAAGTTCGATGAAGACACGCCTGCTGCACGCAGCGTGGCGCAAGAGGTGCTAGAGAGCACCGTGCTGTTGCTCACGCCCATCGTGCCGCACATCGGTGAGTCACTATGGTCCGCGTTGCGCTCCGGTAGCCAGTTGCGCGAGCAAACTTTCCCCAAGGCCGATGCGAGCGCATTGGTGCAAAACGAAATCGAACTGATGATCCAAGTGAACGGCAAATTGCGCGGCAGCCTGCGTGTCTCCAAAGACGCTGATAAGGCAAGCATCGAACAGATGGCGTTGGCGCATGAAGCAGTGCAAAAACAACTTGCAGGTGCAGCAGCGAAGAAAGTCATCGTCGTGCCGGGGCGGTTAGTCAACGTGGTGATGTGATGAAGAGCTCGATGCGGACATTCATATTATTGGCGGCTTTGGCGCTGACCGCGTGCGGCTTCCATCTGCGCGGCAGTCAATTGCAAGATATGGCATTCGCATTCAAGTCTCTCTACCTCAAAGCGCCTGCTGAGACGCTATTCGTCAGCGACCTGCGTACTGCGCTGAATGCCAACAAAGTGGCGCTGACTTCTACCGCCGATGCTGCCGAACTGGTCCTCGAAGTCGTATCCGAGCAAACCAACAAGAACATCCTGTCCCTCTCGGGTAGCGGTCGCGTGCAAGAATATCAACTCATCTACCGCGTCTCGTTACGCGCCTATGACAACAAACAGAATGACTGGCTACCGCCCGAAGAGATCATGCTCACACGCATTTTGGCGTATGACGATGCGCAGATCCTGGCTAAAGAACAAGAAGAGGCGCAGCTCTACCGAGACATGCGCACCGATGCAGTGGGTCAAGCCATACGCCGCTTGAATCGAGCCAAGCCACAACTGTAAAGCCCCATGAGAATCTCGACCGAAGACCTGCCGCAGCATCTGAAACGGGGACTCGGGTCGTTGTACGTCATCCACGGTGAAGCTTTGCTGCTCGCCATCGAAGCCGCCGATGCCATCCGCAACGCCGCACGCGAAGCAGGCTATACCGAACGCGAGACCATCATCGCGGAGCAATATTTCAAATGGGGCGAACTGCGTAACAGCGCACAGAGCATGTCGCTGTTCTCCTCGCGCAAAGTGATCGACCTACGCATCCCCTCCGGCAAGCCCGGCGTGGAAGGTGCGCAGGCGCTGCAAGACCATTGCGAGAACCTCGATCCCGATACCCTCACCCTCATCTCGCTACCGAAACTCGAAGGCACCGCTTTCAAGAGCAAGTGGTTCGCCGCGCTGGAACAACACGGCACGGTCATCAGCGCGGACGAGGTCTCCCTCACCGCATCGCCGGCAGACTGAGACGCCAAGGCCAATCCACCGACGCTGACACGCTGAAATTTCTTGCGGACAAGGTAGAAGGCAATCTACTGGCGGCCTATCAAGAGATACAAAAACTGGCGCTACTGTTTCCCGAAGGTGTTCTGACTTTCGACCAAGTCAAAGACTCGGTGATGGACGTGGCGCGCTATGACGTGTTCAAACTGTCCGAAGCGATGCTCGCGGGCGATGCTGAACGTTATGCACGCATCCTTGATGGCTTACGTGCAGAGGGAACCGCTACCGTACTTATCCTGTGGGCGATCGCTGAAGACATTCGCGCACTGGCGAAGGTCTCGCGCGCCATGCAGCAAAGCAGCAACCTCGCAACTGCGTTGCGCGATGCTCGCGTGTGGGGTGCGAAACAAAAATTGATAGAACGCGCAGTACGGCGCTTCACCCCTACCTTCGCCGAACGTGCGCTACGCCAAGCCGCGCTGATCGACCGACTCATCAAAGGTCTGCGCCAGGGAGATGTGTGGGACGAGTTACTTCAACTCGGCGTACGTTGCGCCCGCGCAGGTGCAAGATGAGCGAAGTGTTGCTGGTCATCAGCAACGCGCCTGACCGTGCCACGGCGGAACGTATCGCTGACGCATTAGTCGCAGCAGATGTCGCGGCTTGCGTGAATATATTGGCAGAATGCGCCTCGATCTATCGCTGGGAAGGCAAGGTCGAGCAAGCGACTGAAGTCCCTTTGCTCATCAAGACTACTACTGAGGCCTACCCACGATTAGAAGCAGAATTGCGTAAACTGCACCCCTACGAAGTACCAGAGATCATCGCGATCCCCGTGACCGCGGGACTGCCCGCCTATTTGGATTGGGTGCAGTCAGAGACTAGGAAGACCACATGATTCGTCGTTTGTTGCTGATCGTCTTATTGTTCATCGTGCCGCTAGCACAAGCGGACATGCTTTCCTTTGGCAGCAAGAAGCCCAGCTTCCTACCCGCCGACCAAGCATTTTCCTTGAGTGTGCATGCCGTAGATCAAAAGACGCTCATCGCCAGCTTCAAGATCACGCCCGGCTACTATCTGTACCGCGACAAGATCCATTTCACTTTGGCGGATGGCAAGCCGACACAACTGACCTTACCCAAGGGCGAGAAAAAAGACGACCCCAACTTCGGTCTCATCGAGGTGTATCACCAATCCTTCCAAGCTGAGATCAAGCTGCCCAAAGTCGATGTAAAAAAGACACTGATACTGAACGCCAGCTATCAAGGTTGTAGCGATAACGGCTTGTGCTACCCGCCAATCGACAAGGCTTTCAATATCGAATTGATGCAATCCATCACTGCGGCGGCTCCACCCACCATGACTGCGCCTCCCGTAGCAGACAAAGCCGCCCCTGAGAATGAGAACACCCAGATTGCCAAGGTGTTCCAAAGCGGCAGCTTCTGGCTCATCGTCTCTTTCTTCTTCGGCGCTGGCTTGCTTCTCTCACTGACACCGTGTGTGTTCCCGATGATTCCCATCCTGTCGGGCATCATCGTCGGACGCGGTCACAAGATCACCCATATGCATGCCTTCATTTTGTCGCTGGCTTATGTGTTGGGCATGGCGGTCACCTATGCCATCGCAGGGGTGGCAGCAGGTTATTCCGGCAACCTCATCTCCAACGCGTTACAGACCCCGTGGGTGCTAGGCAGTTTTGCCGCATTGTTCGTGGTGCTATCGCTATCCATGTTTGGCTTCTATGAATTGCAACTGCCTTCCGCTCTTCAAAGCAAACTCACCGACACTAGCAACAAACTGCACGGCGGACATCTCTCCGGTGTGTTCGGCATGGGCGCACTTTCCGCCATCATCATGGGCCCGTGTGTCGCCGCCCCCCTTGCGGGTGCGCTCCTATATATAAGCCAGACCCATGATGCTGTCCTAGGCGGAACGGCACTATTCGTCTTGGCGCTGGGCATGGGCGTACCGCTGCTCATCATCGGCACCTCGGCGGGCACCTTGTTGCCCAAAGCGGGGGCGTGGATGGAATCGGTGAAGCGCTTCTTCGGCGTGATGATGCTGGCCCTGGCCATCTGGATCGTCTCACCCGTCATCCCGCTCTCCGTACAGATGGGACTGTGGGCCGCGTTGCTGATCTTCACTGCCATCTATCTGCACGCACTCGATCCGCTTCCCCATACGGAACGCGGCTGGCAAAAACTCAGCAAGGGTGTCGGCATCCTTGCCCTGCTTCTGGGTGTAGCCTATCTGATCGGCGCACTATCTGGCGCACGCGACATCCTGCGTCCGCTTGGCAACCTTGGGCGTGCGACTGCCGAGGCAGATCACAGCCTAGTGTTCGAAAGAGTAAAGTCGAGCGCCGAACTGGATGCAAAGATCGCTCAAGCCGCAGGCAAGACCGTAATGTTGGATTTTTATGCCGACTGGTGCGTGTCCTGCAAAGAGATGGAGCGCTTCACCTTCAGCGACGCGGATGTACAAGCCAAGTTGAAGGACACCCTCCTGCTACAAGCCGATGTCACCGCCAACAACGCGGACGACAAAGCACTGCTGCAACGCTTCCAACTGTTCGGCCCTCCCGCCACACTGTTCTTTAACAAGCAAGGCAAGGAAATGGCTGATTTCCGCGTCACGGGGTATCAAGACGCCAGTCAATTCACAAATTCCTTGAATGACGTGGGTCTATAGGCCTGATTTTTCACAACTTCTTTTAATGGATAGACAAACAAGCCCATTTTGCGGCAAACTGCGCCCATGAAGAACCTATTAGTCCTCCACGGCCCCAACCTGAATCTGCTCGGAACTCGCGAACCAGATGTGTATGGCCGCGTCACGTTGGACGAAATTAACGTCAAGTTGACCGCACAAGCCCAAGCAAACGGTGCAAAGCTGGCTCACTTCCAAAGCAACACTGAAGGTACGCTGGTAGATCGTATCCAACAAGCCAGAACGGACGGCACCGATTTCATCATCATCAACCCGGCAGCATTCACGCACACCAGCGTGTCTATCCGTGATGCTTTGGCGGCGGTGAGCATTCCGTTCGTCGAGGTGCATCTGTCGAACGTGTTCGCCCGCGAGGCGTTCCGCAAAGAGTCGTATTTTTCTGATATCGCCGTTGGCGTCATCAGTGGTTTGGGCGCAACAGGCTACGAGCTTGCCCTGCAATTCGCACTACAACATTCTGTGAGGAGATAAAAATGGATCTACGCAAACTGAAGACACTGATCGAACTGGTCGAAAATTCGGGTATCGCCGAATTGGAACTGACAGAAGGTGAAGAGCATGTGCGTATCTCACGCATGAGTTCCGTTTCCGCCCCCATGATGCAGCACTACGCCGCCGCTCCAGCAGCCGCCCCTGCGGCTGCCGCGCCCGCTGTTGCCGCCGCACCTGCTGCGCCGGCCGCACCTGAAGGTCACATCGTCAAATCGCCCATGGTGGGCAGCTTCTACCGCGCAGCATCTCCTGGAGCCAAATCGTTCGTAGACGTTGGTTCGACCGTGAACGCGGGCGACACCATCTGCATCATCGAAGCGATGAAGCTGTTGAATGAGATCGAAGCGGACAAGGCTGGCGTGATCAAAGCCATCCTGGTCGAGAACGGGCAAGCCGTCGAATTCGGCCAACCGCTGTTCATCATCGGTTGATGCATCATGGCCGTCTTCGAACGTAAACCCAAAACGCCCGCCCCGCCGGAGACCCCGATCATGTTTGAAAAGATTCTTATCGCCAATCGCGGCGAGATTGCGCTACGTATCCAGCGCGCCTGCCGCGAAATGGGCATCAAGACTGTCGCCGTTCACTCGGAAGCGGATGCCGATGCCAAGTATGTAAAATTAGCGGACGAATCCGTCTGTATCGGGCCCGCAAGTTCCAGCCTGAGCTACCTCAATGTCCCCGCCATCATCAGCGCGGCTGAAGTGACTGATGCACAAGCCATTCACCCCGGCTATGGCTTCTTGTCCGAGAACGCGGACTTCTCCGAGCGCGTAGAAAAATCCGGTTTCGTCTTCATCGGCCCGCGTGCCGAGACGATTCGCCTGATGGGCGACAAAGTCTCCGCCAAGAGCGCCATGAAAAAAGCGGGCGTGCCCTGTGTGCCCGGCGTCGAAGGTGCTTTGCCGGACGATCCGGCCGAGATCATCAAGACTGCGCGCTTCATCGGCTATCCAGTCATCATTAAAGCCTCCGGCGGCGGCGGCGGACGCGGTATGCGCGTTGTGCATACCGAAGCCGCATTGCTCAATGCGGTGACCATGACCAAGACAGAGGCTCAAGCCGCCTTCAACAATCCCATGGTGTACATGGAGAAGTTCCTGGAGAACCCGCGTCACATCGAGATCCAGATCTTGGCCGACCAACACGGCAATGCCGTGTACTTGGGCGAGCGCGATTGCTCTATGCAACGTCGTCACCAGAAGATCATCGAAGAAGCGCCTGCCTATCACCTGAATCCAAAACTGCGCGACAAGATCGGCGAGCGCTGTGCTGAGGCTTGCCGCAAGATTGGCTATCGCGGTGCAGGTACGTTCGAGTTCTTGTATGAGAACGGCGAGTTCTATTTCATCGAGATGAACACCCGTGTACAAGTCGAGCACCCCGTATCCGAGATGATCACTGGCATCGACATCGTGCAACAACAGATTCGCATCGCTGCGGGTGAGAAGTTGCCGTTCCGCCAAAAAGACATCCAGTTCCGTGGGCATGCTATCGAGTGCCGTATCAACGCCGAGCATCCTTACACGTTCGTGCCATCGCCAGGTCGTATCACCAACTGGCACGTACCCGGCGGTCCTGGCATCCGTGTCGATTCGCACGTCTATAACAACTACTTCATCCCGCCGCATTACGATTCCATGATCGGCAAAGTGATCGCCTATGGCGACACTCGCGACCAAGCGATCGCTCGTATGCGTACGGCGCTGTCAGAGATGGTGGTTGAGGGCATCAACACCAACATTCCGTTACATCAGGAATTGATGAGCGATGCCGCATTCGTTCAAGGCGGCACCAGCATCCACTATCTGGAACACAAGCTGGCGGAACGCACCAAAGGTAAATAAGCCGTGTCCTGGCTCAACCTGTCGGTGCGTGCCGAGGCCGACTACGCCGAAGCATTGAGTGAGGCGCTGCTTGCACGGGGCGCCTTATCAGTGGATATGCTGGATGCCGATGCGGATACTCCCGATGAGCAAGCTATCTTCGGCGAACCGGGCGAACCCACTTCTGCTGTGTGGCAGCACAATCTCGTCAACGCGCTGTTTGAAAGTGATGCCGCTGTCGCCGACATCCTTAGTGAAAGCTGCGCCGAACTCGGCATCACCACGCTCCCCGAACATCGCATTGAGACGCTGGAAGAAAGCGACTGGGTACGTCTCACCCAAGCGCAGTTCGACCCCATCCGCATCAGCGACCGCCTGTGGATCGTGCCGACTTGGCACACCCCGACCGACGCATCTGCCATCAATATCGCGCTCGACCCCGGTCTCGCATTCGGCACAGGCAGCCACCCCACCACCCGTTTGTGTCTGCGTTGGCTGGATAAGAACACCCAAGCCGGCGCAACTGTCCTTGATTACGGTTGCGGCTCCGGCATCCTAGCAATTGCCGCGATGAAGCTCGGCGCGGGCAGCGCCATCGGCGTGGATGTGGATGCTCAAGCGGTTCAAGCCAGTCGCGACAATGCGATCGCCAACCACGTCGTGGCCGATTTCTATCTACCGGATGGTGTAGCGCTCGAACAATATGACGTGGTCGTTGCCAACATCCTGACCAACCCGCTGCGCGCGCTGGCTCCGTTGTTGGCTGGAGCGACCCGCACTGGCGGACGTATCGTTCTCTCGGGCATTCTTGCCGAACAGGCAGAAGAAGTGATGCGCATCTATGCTCAATGGTTCGACCTAGCCTCGCCCGTGATCGAAGACGGCTGGTGTTGCTTGTCGGGAACGAAACGATGAGTGACGTCACACAATGTCCCGAATGTACGACACGCTTCAGGGTGAGCGAGGAACAACTCACCGCCCACGATGGATTGGTACGCTGCGGTCGTTGCCACGAAGTGTTCAATGCACGCGAACACATGCAAGACGATGAGCCTAGCCCGCAGCTATCTCTCCCTATAGAAGTGCAGCAACCCATCGAAGAGAACCCCACTCCCGAAGATACCTCACCCGCCCTTATCAAAACGGCAGAGGAAGCGCTAGAGGCCACAGAGACAGACCTCTCGCCCATCCCTGATGTTGAGGGACTGGAGGAGCCCCCCTTTACGCTGGCTCAGCAAGTCGAGGTCGTCGAAGAACTTACAGAAGAAGTCCAAGCACCCGCCCCTCGCAAGCATGGATGGGTTGGCGTTGTAGTCGCCGTGTTGTTAGCGCTCACCCTCGTCGCCCAAGCCGCCTATTTCTACCGCGTCGAACTTGCCGCCCACCTCCCTGGCCTCAAGCCCCTACTCACCCAATACTGCGGCTTGCTAGATTGCACCGTCGACCTGCCACGCCAAGCAGAATCGATGTCTATCGAGTCCTCTGAGCTGGAATCGGACCGAGTGCAGAACAATCTAGTCACCTTGCATGCGCTCCTACATAACCGCGCACCCTACGCTCAGGCCTACCCCAACTTGGAGCTGACCCTGACTGACACGCAAGATGCCGCCATCGCCCGTCGCGTATTCCAACCTGCGGATTACCTGAAAACTGGCGACGAAATGCAGAAGGGGCTTGCTGCCAATCGTGAGCTAGCGCTCGCCTTGCGTATAGACACCTCCGACCTGAGACCTGCCGGCTATCGGCTGTTTCTGTTTTACCCGCAGTAATCCCCTTCCGCTATAATTCTCCCGCCGTTAAAACCGACTGGGAGAGCGTGCTGAAAGTTGGCACCGCCGAAGGCGCAACACCCGTAACCGCTCAGGCTCAAGAACCAATCGGAACAGGCAAATCTGGAGAGCGTCAGCTAGGCTGACCACCGAAGGGGCACACGACGCAAGTTGTAATCTCTCAGGTAACAAGGACAGATGGGGCGCGGCACGGATTCGTGCCGCGCCTTTTTTATTCTTACGAAAGCGCATATGACGACTCTCAAGGTAACTCCCCTCAACGCCGCACACCGTGCGATGGGCGCAAAGATGGTGGATTTCGGCGGCTGGGATATGCCGGTCAACTACGGCTCGCAGATCGACGAACACCATCAAGTACGCAACGATTGTGGCATGTTCGACGTATGCCACATGCGCGTGGTGGATGTTAAAGGCGATGGTGTGCGCGCCTTCCTGCGCTACCTGTTGGCGAATAACGCGGACAAATTGCACATGCCCGGCAGGGCACTCTACTCCGCCATGCTGCGTCCCGATGGCCATGTGATCGACGACCTCATCATCTACTTCATGACCGAGCAATGGTTCCGCATCGTGGTCAACGCAGGCACGGCCGACAAAGACATCGCGTGGATGAAAGAACAAGCCGCGAAAGTCGCCCCGCAGCTCACCATCACCTCGCGCGATGACCTCGCGATGGTCGCCATCCAAGGTCCGCATGCCCGCGCCAAAGTCTGGCAAGTATTGCCACAGACCCAAGCCGCGACTGAAGGATTGAAGAATTTCCAGGCCGCTGATTGTGGCGAGTACTACGTGGCACGCACCGGCTACACCGGCGAAGATGGTTTCGAAGTGATGTTACCGAAAGAGAAGGTCGAAGCATTCTGGTATGACCTGAACAAAGCGGGCGTCAAGCCCATTGGTCTCGGTGCGCGCGACACATTGCGTCTGGAAGCGGGCATGAACCTGTATGGACAAGACATGGACGAGAGCGTCGGTCCCTTGGAATCCGGCCTGGCTTGGACGGTCGATCTGCAAAGTGAACGCGACTTCATCGGCAAGGCGGCATTGTTGGCGAACCCGCCCAGCAACAAACTCGTTGGCTTGGTGTTGCTAGATCGCGGCGTGCTGCGTGGACACCAAAAAGTGAAGACGCCGCATGGCGAAGGTGAGATCACCAGCGGCAGCTTCTCGCCGACGCTGGAGAAATCCATCGCCCTAGCGCGCGTACCGAACGTCGTCGCTATCGGCGACACAGTGCAGGTTGAAATACGCGACAAATTATTGAACGCAAAAGTAGTGAAGTATCCATTCGCCCGCAACGGCAAAGGTTTGATTTAATCTTTCTTGAGGACATGACCATGAGCAATCCAAGCAACCTGAAATACACCGCCTCCCACGAGTGGGTCAGAAGCGAAGCCGACGGCACAGTCACCATCGGTATCACACAGCATGCGCAAGAGTTGTTGGGCGACATGGTGTTTGTCGAAGCGCCGACTGCCGGCCGCAAACTGAAAGCCAAGGAAGAGTGCGCAGTCGTTGAATCCGTAAAAGCTGCTGCCGATGTGTACGCTCCCGTGTCGGGTGAAGTGACGGCCACCAATAGCGACTTGGATAGCTCACCAGAGAACATCAACAACGATCCGTACGGCGCTTGGATCTTCAAGATGAAGCCTGACAATGCAGCCGATGTGGCTGCGCTGCTGGATGCCGCCGCATATCAGGCCGTCGTCGATAGCGAAGCGCACTAACCTACCCGTCCCCTCCCCCTGCATCAACTCATCTGAAATTGACCATGAACAACACCGACCAATTCGTCAATCGCCACAACGGCCCGAACGCAGCAGATGTGCAAGCCATGCTGAACAAGATCAATGCGCCCAGCTTGGATGCGCTAATCGATCAGACCGTGCCCGCCGCCATCCGTTTGCAGAAGCCGTTGAACCTGCCTGACGGCATGAGCGAGTACGCGTTCTTGCAACATCTGCGTGATATCGCGGCGAAGAACAAGTTGTTCAAGAGTTACATCGGGCTGGGTTATTACGACACCATCGTGCCGCCCGTCATCCAGCGCAACGTGCTGGAGAATCCCGGTTGGTACACGGCTTACACGCCTTATCAAGCCGAGATCGCACAAGGACGCTTGGAAGCGTTGCTGAATTTTCAAACCATGGTGTGCGACCTCACTGGCATGGAGATCGCCAACGCATCTTTGCTGGATGAAGCCACTGCGGCCGCGGAAGCGATGACGATGTTACACGGCCTGCGCTCGCGCGATGACGTGGCGGCGGGTAAGAATAGTTTTTTCGTGTCGCACGAATGTTTCCCGCAGACCATCGAGTTGCTGAAGACGCGCGCCAAGCCACTCGGCATCGACTTGGTCATCGGCGATTTCCGGACCGTCACACTGAACGACAAACTGTACGGTGCACTGTTGCAATATCCTGCTGCCAACGGCGTGGTGCATGACTACGCGGATTTCGTCGCGCGCGCCAAAGCGAATGACATGACCATCGCCGTCGCGGCTGACATTTTGAGCTTGGTGTTGCTCACACCGCCGGGCGAGTGGGGGGCGGATGTGGTGCTGGGTTCGACGCAACGCTTCGGCGTGCCGATGGGCTACGGCGGCCCGCACGCCGCGTTCTTCGCTTGCCGCGATGCGCACAAGCGCTCCATGCCGGGTCGCATCATCGGCGTGTCGGTGGATGCCGATGGCAACCCCGCGTTGCGCATGGCATTGCAAACGCGCGAGCAACATATCCGCCGCGAGAAGGCCACGTCCAACATCTGTACCGCTCAGGCACTGCTCGCCATCATGGCTTCGATGTACGCGGTGTATCACGGTGCAGAAGGTCTGCGCGGTATCGCGGCACAAGTGCATCGCTCCGCCGCACTGCTGGCGAACGAACTGAAGAAGCTCGGATACACCGTGGCTTACGACTCCTTCTTCGACACACTGAAACTCAGCCATACCGACAACGTGAAGATCCACGCGCTGGCCGAAGCCGCGCACATCAACTTCCGTTACAGCACCGAAGGCATTGGCATCGCACTAGACCAGACCACTTCGGTGGACGACCTCAACGCTATCCTCGCCGTGTTCGCACAAGCCGCAGGCAAGACCGCACCGGCCGTCACAAACGCACAAGTGGCAGCGCAAGCACTGCTCTTCAAGCCGCGCCAATCGGCCATCCTGAGCCATCCAGTGTTCAATACCTATCACTCCGAGACGGAGATGATGCGTTACATCAAGCGTCTCGAAAATAAAGATCTGTCGCTCACCCACTCGATGATCTCGCTCGGCTCTTGCACCATGAAACTCAACGCAGCATCCGAGATGCTAGGTCTGACTTGGCCAGAGTTCGCCAATCTGCACCCCTTCGTGCCAATGGAACAGGTCGAGGGTTACCAAGCCCTTATCGCAGGTCTGGATGCCGCGCTATCCGAGATCACCGGCTTCGCACAGATGAGCTTCCAGCCGAATAGTGGCGCGTCCGGCGAATACGCGGGCTTGCTGGTCATTCAGGCGTATCACCGTTCGCGCGGTGAAGGTCAGCGCAACGTGGTGCTCATCCCTTCCTCCGCTCACGGCACCAACCCCGCCAGTGCAGCGATGTGCGGCATGCACATCGTGGTGGTGAAGTGCGACAGCAAGGGCAACATCGATGTGGACGACCTGCGCGCGAAAGCGGAAGAACACAAGGCCGACCTGTCGTGCCTGATGGTGACCTACCCCAGCACACACGGCGTGTACGAGGAAAGCATCAAGGACATCACCTCTATCATCCATGCCAACGGCGGCCAGGTGTACATGGACGGCGCCAACATGAATGCGCAGGTCGGCCTCACCAGCCCCGGCAACATCGGCGCAGACGTGTGCCACCTCAACCTGCACAAGACCTTCGCCATCCCGCACGGCGGCGGCGGACCGGGCGCAGGCCCCATCGGCGTGGCGGAACATCTCACGCCGTTCCTGCCGTCACACCCCGTGGTGAAAGTCGGCGGTGCGCAGGGCATCCACGCGGTTTCCGCCGCGCCCTACGGCAGCGCACTGATCCTGCTGATCTCCTACGGCTACATCAAGATGATGGGCGGCAAGGGGCTCACCGAAGCGACCAAGATGGCGATCCTCAACGCCAACTACATCAAGGAATCGCTGAAAGACAGCTACGCCACCTTGTACAGCGGCAGCAACGGCCGATGCGCGCACGAGATGATCCTCGACTGCCGCGACTGGAAGAAAGACGGCGTGGAAGTGGCCGACATCGCCAAACGCCTGATGGACTTTGGCTTCCACGCGCCGACCACCTCCTTCCCGGTGGTGGATACGCTGATGGTGGAACCGACCGAGAGCGAATCGAAGGCGGAGTTAGATCGGTTCTGCGACGCGATGATCGCCATCCGTGGCGAAATCGACCAAGTCCTCACCAGCAAGGTAGACAAGAAAGACAACATCCTTAAACACGCACCGCACACCTCGAAGGCCGTTGTGTCTAGCGATTGGTCGCGTCCTTACAGCCGCGAACAGGCCGCTTTCCCATTGCCCTACGTGCGTGAGAATAAGTTCTGGCCCAGCGTGGCGAGAGTGGATAATGTGTACGGCGACAAGAACCTTATCTGTTCTTGCCCTCCGATTGCGAGTTACACAAAATAAAGTTTTTAAGCGCTTCGCCAAATGCGCCCTCATCCCTAACCTTCTTCCTCTGGGAGAGGGATTGAGGGTGAGAGAGCTTCGGAACATGCGAAATCATTGATTCAGTAATAAGGAGACCCAGCATGACCAAAGACGTTAAAAATAAAACCGGAACCACGCTTGGCGGCGCGCCTGTCACCCTGTTCGGCAAGTTCCCCGACGTCGGCCAAACCGCCCCTGCGTTCACACTTGTAGACAAAGACCTGAAGGATGTCCCGCTGCAATCCTTCGCGGGCAAACGCAAAGTGTTGAATATCGTGCCCAGCCTGGACACCGCCGTATGCGCCACTTCCACGCGCAAATTCAACGAAGCAGCGAGCAAACTGAACAACACCGTGGTGCTGGTAATCTCTGCCGACCTTCCGTTCGCCATGAGCCGTTTCTGCGTAGCTGAGGGCTTGGAGAATGTCGTCACCCTGTCGCTGATGCGCGGCCGCGACTTCATGCGCAACTACGGCGTGAAGATTGCCGACACCGCGTTGTCAGGCGTGACCGCACGTGCCGTGCTGGTGCTGGATGAAAAAGACCAGATCATCCACGCCGAGTTGGTGGACGACATCACGCACGAGCCGAACTACGAAGCGGCGTTGGCCTCCTTGAGCTAAAGGCTAATGAACAAGCTACACAGACAGATCATCGGCATCAGCTGGCTCGTGCTGGGTGCGCTGATCTTTTCTTTGTTGGTGTTCAAGCTGGATAGCGCGAGTAGCGCTACTGTCATCGGCGGTGTGCTGGCGGGCTTGCTGTTCATTGCCGGTGGCTTCGTGTTACTGGCGAACCTACGCAAGCTCTCTTGGGTGTGCCACCCCTGCGCACTGCTCTCTTTGCTCACCTTCCCCGTTGGCACCGTGATTGGAATCTATTACCTTTGGTATTTCTTCCGCTCTATGCAAATGGCGCGGAGCGATAGCGAGGAAAAATAAAATGGAAAGCCCGAACAAATTCGAGCCCGGTCCTTTGCATGTCTTTCATGCGTTAAAGGCTGCGCTGAACGGCTTCCGCGAAGCATGGAGATACGAAGACGCGTTCCGCCAAGAATTGTTCGTCGCCGCGATCGCCATCCCGTTTGCATTACTGTGCGATGTCGGTACGGTCGGGAAGATCCTCATGGTCGCCAGCACCTTGCTGGTGCTCATCCTCGAACTCGTCAATTCCGCCATCGAAGCCGCAGTCGACCACACCTCGCTCGACCAGCATCCCTTCGCCAAGCGCGCCAAAGACATCGCCGGTGCGGCCGTCCTGTTGAGCATGGGCAATATGCTGTTCGTTTGGGGTATGGTGCTGTTCGCTTAAGTAGCATGAGTGCACCTTCCGAAAACAAGAAGGCTAGGCCCGACAACCTGTTATTCCACTCGCATATCGAGATCTGTCGTATCTTGCAGATGCTGGCGCACGAGCGCTGCCACATCGTGGCCGAGATCGGCGAACACCTTTCATTCAAGGCCTTCATACTCGCACTCGATCTGCCGCATGGCCGCTTCACCACCACTTTCTCTTCCAACAAAGAAGCGAACGGCGCGTTACTGGCCTTCCCCGATTCTGTCGAATTCACCGCATCGGATTCACAAGGGCTGCTCTATTCGTTCGAGGCATCTTCCCCCGAAGAGACGCAGATCGACGGACAACCCGCCATCCATTTCAATCTGCCGAAGTCGCTCCTGCTGCACAATCGGCGCGAGCACAAGCGCATCCCCACGACCAACGAACTGTCTTTGCGTTGCGTGGCTGATGCCGAAGGTTTCATGCCCTTCGAGTCTCATGTCACCGATGTGAGCCACGATGGCCTAGGTATGCTCATCTATGACCTCGGCATCAATCTCGAACAGGGTGCGATCTTAAAAGGCAGCCGTATCATCACACCCAAGGGCGAAGCGGTGACAGCAGACCTGGAATTGCGCCACATCAGCACGGCACAGCTTCCTGATGGCACGACAGCGAATCGCGCTGGCTTTCGCTTCATCCAAACACCGGGCGAAATCTCCCAGCTCATCGCACTCTTCATTCAGAATATGGATAAGAAATAGACCCGCCCCTTTATAATCCACGCCTATCACCCATTTACCGAATCAACATGAAAACTCTCATCTGCGGTTCCATGGCCTACGACACCATCATGGTGTTCAAAGACAAGTTCAAGAATCACATCCTTCCCGAACAGATCCACATCCTCAACGTCGCCTTCCTCGTGCCCGAGATGCGTCGCGAGTATGGTGGCTGTGCCGGCAACATCGCCTACAACCTGCAGATGCTGGGCGGCCATCCGCTCATCATGGCGACGGTAGGTGATGACTTCGAACCTTACGCCAACCGCCTGAAGAACCTAGGCTTGCCACAGACCCACATCCGCCACATCCCGGACAGCTTCACAGGCCAAGCCTTCATCACCACCGACCTCGACGACAACCAGATCACCGCCTTCCATCCTGGCGCGATGGGACATTCACATCTCAACAGCGTGTCGATGGCACATGAAGTCACCCTCGGCATCGTATCGCCGGATGGACGCGAAGGCATGATGCAGCACGCAGTCGAATTCGTTGAGCAAGACATCCCTTTCGTGTTCGACCCCGGTCAAGGCATGCCCATGTTCTCCGGTGCGGAGTTGCTGCGCTTCATCGAACAAGCCACTTACGTCACCGTGAACGACTATGAAGCCAAGATGTTGCAGGACAAGACAGGCAAGACGTTGGAAGAGATCGCTAAGCGCGTGAAGGCGCTCATCGTCACGCTCGGCCCGGATGGTTCGCTCATCTACGCCGACGGCAAACGGATCGCCATCCCTACGCCGAAACCCAAGGCCATCGTCGACCCTACCGGATGTGGTGACGCCTATCGCGCAGGTTTGCTGCACGGCATCCAAAAGGGTTGGGATTGGGAGATGATAGGACGCCTCGCCTCACTCATGGGCTCACTCAAGATCGCCAATCGCGGCGGCCAGAACCACAAGTACAACCGCATGGAATTGGCCGAGCTGTACAAAGAACACTTCGGTTCGCGTATCACGCTGTAAATATGGATATCTGGCGAAGCGTCGCATCGGCTGCTTCGCCAGTTCGTTATCGCCCCCCAAACA
The DNA here is from genome assembly GCA_006218055.1 of Gallionellaceae bacterium. Taxonomy (GTDB): domain Bacteria; phylum Pseudomonadota; class Gammaproteobacteria; order Burkholderiales; family Gallionellaceae; genus Sideroxyarcus. The sequence continues at coordinate 99 of VBWD01000009.1, read as the reverse complement.
TTTCATTTGCTATTACCCCCGAACCAGTCCATAGTGCGGCCCGCGATTCTCAAGTCTGTCGTTGTTGTCTGGTTAGTCTCCGTTACGCGGTAATTCCTT
>VBWD01000045.1 GCA_006218055.1 Gallionellaceae bacterium | reverse complement strand
CTTCGGACTCGTTAACACCCAGTTGTTCTGCGACGATTTTCTTTACACGTTGTTCGTTGTTGGACATTGTTTTACTCCCATTATGATTAAAGTGCTAAAAAGCCCGGGCATTCTACCAAACTCGAGCCAAATTCCAAACTACAAGCCTTACTCCATGTACATCCCGCCGTTCACATGCAATGTGACCCCAGTGATGTAAGTTGCTCCCGGACCGGCCAGGAAGGCAACAGCCGCCGCGATATCTTCTGGCTTACCGAGACGCTTCAAGGGTACGTTCTCCACCAACTTGGCACGTTGCTCGTCGCCCAAAGCGTGGGTCATGTCGGTATCAATGAATCCGGGGGCGACGCAATTAACCGTGATATTGCGACTGCCGATCTCTTGCGCCAGAGATTTTGTGAAGCCTGCCATACCCGCTTTGGATGCGGCGTAATTGGACTGACCCGGGTTGCCCATGCTGCCGACCACTGAAGAGATACTGATGATGCGACCGCCACGTGCTTTCATCATGGCGCGCAATACGGCGCGGCTCAGACGGAACACAGACTTTAGGTTGGTGGTCAGTACGTCGTCCCATTCTTCTTCCGACATACGCGCCAGCAGGTTGTCTTTAGTGATACCGGCATTGTTCACCAGTATCGAGATTTCACCGAACTGTTGGCGGATGGCAGCCAACACCTGTTCGGTCTGGGTTGCGTCGTTGACATTAAGCGCGAAGCCCTGTCCCTTGATACCGGCTGCATTCAGGTAGGTACTGATAGCTTGTGCTCCACCTTCGCTTGTAGCCGTACCCACAACGATAGCGCCCTGCTTACCCAACTCAAGTGCAATGGCTTGACCGATGCCGCGTGAAGCGCCGGTGACCAGTGCGATCTGTCCCTGTAGTGTCATATTCTTATCCTCAAACGAGCGCAGCCAATGCTGCTTTCAAGGCTTCGCCATCATTGATAGCCATTGCCTGTTGATTGGTGTCGATACGTTTGTTCAGGCCCGCCAATACCTTGCCTGGAGCGCACTCCACATTGTGGGTGATGCCCTGCTTGCCCAAGGCCTGAACTGTCTCTACCCAGCGTACTGGCGAATAGAGTTGGCGTACCAGTGCGTCTTTGATCGAAGCCGCGTCATTGTATGAGGCAACATCGGCGTTATGCAGTACAGGTACGGACGGGCTCGAAACCGTTACGTTCTTCAGATAGTCGCGCAGTTGTTCCGCCGCGCCTTTCAATAGACTGCAATGGGAAGGTACACTCATCGGCAACATAATTGCGCGTTTGGCACCTTTGGATTTGGCTAACTCCATGCCCCGCTCGACCGCTGCGCGATTTCCAGCAATGACGATTTGTCCAGGGGAATTGAAGTTCACTGCTTCCAACACCTCTCCTTGCGCCCCTTCAGTACACACAGCGCGAACCACTTCATCGTCCAAACCCAAGATAGCGGCGATACCGCCTACTCCTTCCGGTACGGCTTGCTGCATACATTGAGCACGGTAGCGTACGAGTGGCAACGCATCGGCCAAAGTCAAAGCACCTGCCGCGACAAGCGCGGTGTATTCACCCAAGCTATGGCCTGCCATCAGGGCCGCATTCGCGCCATTCTGGGATTGCCATGCGCGGAACACGGCAACACCGGCCGTCAGCATCACTGGTTGGGTATTCACGGTTGCGTTAAGGTCGGCATCCGAGCCTTCAGCGACTAATTGCCACAAGTCCTGATTCAGTATGTCGGAGGCCTCTGTGAAGGTGTCGCGGACAGCAGTGAAATCGGCATAGCCGTTCATCATTCCGCGAGATTGAGAACCTTGGCCGGGAAAAACAAAAGCGAATTTAGTCATATCAAACCTACCACTTGATTAAAGTTGCACCCCAGGTAAATCCGCCACCGATGGCTTCCATGATGACGGTTTGCCCCGGTTTGATTCGTCCATCGCGCACGGCAGTGTCTAGCGCCAACGGTATCGAAGCAGCTGATGTATTGCCGTGATTGGCCACTGTGGCCACGACATTATCAGAGGCTATCCCCAATTTTTTAGCGGTCGCTTCGATGATGCGAATGTTGGCTTGATGTGGAACCATCCAATCAATATCTGAACCGCTCATGTTCTCTTGTTCAAGCAATTCTTCAACAACACTGCTTAATGAGTTGACTGCAAACTTAAAAACAGCCTGTCCTTCCATTGAAATCTTGGGGTCTGCCTTGAGTAGCTGATGGTAGCTACCATCCGAATGCAACTTGGATGCAATGATGCCGGGCTCTTCGGAAGCTTTCAAAACAACCGCACCAGCGCCATCGCCGAACAAGACGCAAGTTGTTCTATCGTTCCAATCTAGCATGCGCGAGATAACTTCCGCCCCCACAACCAGCGCAGTCTTGGCTTGGCCGCCACGAATGTACAGATCAGCCGTGTTCAGCGCGAAGATGAAACCGCCACAAACAGCCTGCATATCAAAAGCGGGACTGCCGTTCGTGATTCCCAGCTTGTGTTGCAGGATGCAGGCGGTACTCGGGAAAGGCATATCCGGCGAAGTTGTTGCGACTACAATCAGATCGATATCGGACGGGCTAATGCCTGCCGCTTCGATTGCCTTGAGACTCGCCTCATAGGCAAGATCACTGCACTTTTGATCGTCAGCCGCGAAATGACGTTCTTGGATACCACTACGGGAAACAATCCAGTCGTGAGAGGTATCGACCATCTTTTCTAGATCGTAATTGGTTACCGTCTTGACTGGCAGATAACTGCCAGTGCCAATAATCTTGGAATAGGTCAAATCACCTCTCCTATAGTGGTTTGACGTGCATGATGCCATTTTTCAACATGTTCGCTAATATGTTGCAGCATCCCTCCACGCGCTTCTTCTGCTGCACGCTCGATAGCGCACTGGAATGCGAAAGCATCGGCAGAACCATGGCTTTTGACGACGATACCCTTCAATCCCAAGAAACTGGCACCGTTATAACGGCGATGATCAAGGCGATGTTTGAATGCTTTCAGGACGGGTAATGCGACCAAGGCGGCCAATTTAGTCAGCAGGTTGCGGCTGAAACCTTCCTTCAAGAATCCCCCCATCATCTTGGCGACACCTTCGGCAGTCTTAAGCGCTACGTTTCCAACAAAACCATCGCAAACCACGACATCGGTCACGCCCTTGAAAATATCGTCACCTTCAACGTTGCCATAGAAATTCAGGTCACTGCCACGCAACAATTGAGCTGCTTGTTTGACGACCTCATTACCTTTGATGTCCTCGCTGCCAATATTCAACAGGCCGACAGTCGGATTAGATTTGTGCTCTAAGGCGGTGACCAAGGTAGAGCCCATAAGCGCGAATTGCAGAAGATGTTCTGCTGAACAGTCAGTATTCGCCCCCAAGTCCAACATACAGACCTGCCCAGTATTTGTAGGCAAGAAAGACGCGATCGCAGGACGATCGATACCTGGAAGCGTTTTAAGGACGTAACGGGCGGTCGCCATCAAAGCGCCGGTATTACCGGCACTAACGCAAGCAGAGGCATCCCCGGATTTGACGAGGTTAATCGAGACTCGCATGGAAGAGTCTTTTTTGCCGCGCAAAGCTGATTGAGGTTGCTCGTCCATCTCTACGACTTCGGTTGCATGATGAATTCGAAGGTTTGGGTGCTCTCCTGAGATACCAGATGAACGCAATGCTGCCTCAATGGAATCAAGCAAGCCAACTAAAACGATGGTGTCGTTAGGGTGGTCGCGCAGATAAGCTACAGCTGCAGGAACAGTAACGGACACTCCATGGTCGCCTCCCATGGCATCAATAGCGATAGTCACATCCACAGGGCGAACCTCAATAACGAGAAATGGTCGTGCACGAAGCATCCCGCGAAATGGGACGCATGTTCAGATATAACAACGAGCTTATTCGCTCTTTGTATTTACTACCTTCTTGCCACGGTAGTAGCCGTTTGGGCTGATATGGTGACGCAAATGGGGCTCACCGGTGGATGGCTCGATAGCCAATGCTGGTGCTGTCAAGAAATCGTGGGCACGGTGCATACCGCGCTTGGATGGGGATTTTTTATTCTGCTGAACTGCCATGATTACTCCTCACTAAAACCAATAAATACTACTTCTTTAATCCA
>VBWD01000008.1 GCA_006218055.1 Gallionellaceae bacterium | reverse complement strand
TTTGCGACTATTGGTTTTCCAGCTGATTTACGAGGTGGCGGGTCCTCGGTATGCCCTACGCTGCTTTGTAGCCCACGTCGAAGCCATGTCATCCCCGGTTCGATAGTGTGTCACTAGCGGTGCGAATTGTAGCGCAGGTGGCTTTGGGCGTACCAGTTATCTTCGGTGCTGTTTGAAGCACAAAGCTCACTGTTTGGCTTCTGACGCGTGCCTTGATTTGAGGAGATGCTTTCCTGCGTGCCGGTCACTTTTTGCGATGTGTCCTGTGAACCAATCAAAGAGGAGAAGTTGCGCGCGGAACGAGATGAAAGATAAATCAGCACTATCTGACATGATGTCTTCTTTGAGTGCGACGTAATTCTCAATGAAACGTTTGTGTTCGCGTAAGTGTGTCTCGCGGAAAGGATAGTCGTAAGTCAGCATCAGGTTTTCTTCTTCGCGGATGCTTTCCATATGATCGTTGGCGAGTTGCGAGAATATCTCTTGGATCGCTTCACTATCACCTTGTATAGAGGCGGTGATGAATTCATTAGTCTTGTCGAATAAGCGCTTGTGTGCGGAATCGATACTCTCGATGCCTACTTTGAATTCCTCTTTCCATTCCAGATGGTTGTTCAGCTCGTCAGTGCTGAGAAAATGTCCGGACGTGAGATAAGCGTTGCATCGTTCCAAGTAGATTTGAGCGGGTTGGTCTTGTGACGTGACCTTGAGACATTCAGTGAATAACGCTTTGGCGCTTTCGATCTCTTTCAAGTGATAGTGGATGACGGCCTTTTCAAATCTCACTTTGGTGGAACGTTTGCCATCCCTTAATTTGACCGAGTCGTTGTTAAAGACTTCGTAGATGGAGAGCGGTTGCGCCTTGCCTTTGACACGGATGCGATCCAGGAAGCGAATATCGTATTTCCCCGGAACGGAGAGGTCATACAGGGTGTTCTGGCTGATGAGCAGGGGCGTGTTGTAGATCTTGGTGGATTCTTCGATGCGTGATGTCAGGTTGACCGCATCGCCGATCACGGTGCTTTCCATGCGGTTCTCTCCCCCTACCGTGCCGACCATTACTAGCCCCGTATTGAGACCGAAACCGATTCGGATCGGCGCATAGCCTGCTCGTGCACGCCCAACGTTATATTCATCCAATCTTTCCAGCATATGGATCGCGCCACTCAGCGCATCGTCCGCACCTCGCGAGAACAAAGCCAAGATGGCGTCGCCGATATATTTATCGATGATGCCGTGATGTTGCGCGATGATCGGTTCCATCTGCTTCAGATACGAATTGAGGAAGTTGAAATTCTCCTGCGGGGTCATGCTTTCGGAGAGCGTGGTAAAGCTGCGAATATCGGTGAATACGATAGTCAGTTTACGTTCGATCTGATCACCCAATTTGACATCAAGGATGCTGTCTCTCTCCAATAATTGAAGGAGTTGATGTGGTATCAGGCGGTTGAATGCTTGCTCGGTCTGGTGAAGCACGGCGAGCGATTGTTGATGTTCTGCGATGACTTTTTGGTGAAGCGCTGTCTCTGTCTCCAGCTTGTCTTTGAGAAGCGCGAGCTGTTCGGTACGCCGGGTAATGATCCATTCCGCGCGCGATGCACGGCTTGCCATGCTGATGATAGATGCGATGAGTATGCCACCAAGGAAAACGATCCATTGCTTGCCAAGGTCCGTGAAATAGATTGCAAAGACCAATAATCCGATTACCACCACGACTGCGATAGAAGTGATGAAGGGACGGACGCTTTGAAATATTTTTTTTGGTAGCACGGCTAACCTTGGTTGATTCCTCAACGCGGTGTAGTGATGGCGGAATGATAGCGCCGTTCAGAGCCCTAAGTAGCGCATTAATGCAAAGGGCGTTTGCACGCTACCTGCGGCCGGCCATGAAGCCGTTCCAGTGGCGGCATCCATATAGCCATAGCTCGCGATGATGCCGATCATTCCCGCAGCTTGCGCGGCCTCCATGTCGCGCAGGTCATCGCCCAGATAGAGGCAGCGCGTGGGTTCGACGCCCATCAGCGAGGCGGCATGCAACAGAGGCATCGGGTGTGGCTTGGCGTGTTCGCAGGTGTCGCCACTCACTAGGCAGGCTGCACGTTTGGCATAGCCCAGCTTCTCCATCAACGGTACGGTATAGCGGTGAGGCTTGTTGGTGACGATGCCCCAAGGCAGGTCGCGTTCATCCAGTTCGGCGATGAGTGCCGCCATGCCCGCGAAGAGCTTGGTGCGGTCGCAGATGTGAGCTTCGTAATGTTTCAAGAAGGCATCACGCAATTCGGCGTAGTCGGGCGAGTCTGGTCCGACACCTAGGCCCAGCTTGAGAAGGCCAGGTGAGCCGTGCGAAGCCTGCGGGCGGATGGTGGCTAGGGGTAGAGCGGGGACGCCGCGCAGCTTCAATACATGGTTCAGCGCCTCACCCAGGTCGGGGGCGGTATCGGCGAACGTGCCGTCGAGATCGAAGAGGACGGCATCAACCACGTTGGCTGGCCACCACGTAATTGACGCTGGTGTCACGACCCAGTGAATACGACTTATCCAGCGGGTTGTAGCTCATGCCCGTCACATCGCCCACATTCAATCCGGAATTACGGCACCACTGCGCCAACTCGGAAGGCTTGATGAACTTGGCGTAGTCGTGCGTGCCGCGCGGCAGCAGGTTCAGTACATATTCCGCGCCGATTATGGCGAACAGATAAGACTTCGGATTGCGGTTGAGGGTGGAGAAGAACACATGGCCGTTGGGTTTCACCAACTTGGCGCAGGCGGACACCACAGCGGCAGGATCGGGCACATGCTCCAGCATCTCCATGCAGGTCACTACATCATAGGATGCGGGGCGTTCTTCCGCCAAGGCCTCGACGGCTATCTTGCGGTATTCCACTTGTTTGCCGCTTTCCAGTAGATGCAGTTTGGCGACGCTCAACGACTTGTCGGCGAGGTCGATGCCCGTCACTGTCGCACCCGCATCGGCCAGTGCCTCACTCAAGATACCGCCGCCGCAACCCACGTCCAGCACCGACTTGTCGGAGAGTTGAACGATGTTGTTTATGTAGCCCAAACGTAATGGGTTGATCTCATGCAGCGGGCGGAATTCGCTGTTCGGGTCCCACCATTTGTGAGCGAGTGCCGAGAATTTTTCGATTTCTACTGCGTCTACATTGGACATGATGGCTGACCGCGTGGGTGAGGAAGTGCGTGGAATGTAGCAAAACCGCGTGCAATTAAAAAGAGTTGTTTGTTCTATTGACCAGCGCATGGTGAGTGGATAGGGTGCAGAGCCTTTTCAAACAACCGTCATTCCCGCGAAGGTGGGAATCTAGTTTGTTGTGGGATTTGTTAAGAATGGATTCTCGCCTTCGCGGGAATGACGAATTACTTGGAACTGATAATGTCCCCTGATGCCACACCCACGACGCACGACTACCCCGTGATCCATTGGAACGAGGCAGGCGAAGAACGCTCTGCACGTTGGCGTTCAGAGGCCGGTACGCCGCCGCCCAAACGGGTGGAGGTGGTCGATGATCGCCTCGCCGCCGATAGCGCATACCGCCTAGCCTGCGAAGGCACTGCGCTGTTGTGGCGCGGGGATTTTCAGAATGCACGCCAGTTGTTGCAAGCCATGGCGCGCCGTGCGGATGAGCCGCCGCGCAAAGCCAAGCCCAAACCTGCTTTACTCAAAGACGCATTCAACCTGCATCGCCAAGCCCAATCGCAACGCGCCCGTACCTTGGGTATGTTGCTCATCCCGTTCGAGGCAGACCACAGCATCCCATTGCGCCGCGCGCCCGATGTTCAGGCCGCTTGTGCCGATGCTTATGGTGCGGCTGCCGAACCCTACATCGCCTCGTTGCGTAGTCTGCAAGGATTGATCGGCGCTTATGAATGGCGCAAGAACGGGGTCGAGATACCTGCCCTCGGTGCGCGCATCCATCCGCACTACGGTGTGTTCTCGCCGATACGTGGCGAGTATGTCGGTCTAGTGAATCAAGCGCCGCTACCCGCAGCGTTAAAGAAAAATTCCTTGGCGTTCGACATTGGCACGGGTACGGGCGTGTTGTCCGCCGTGTTGGCGAAGCGCGGTGTCCAGCGCATCGTCGCCACCGACCAAGACCCGCGCGCACTCGGCTGCGCCAAAGAGAATCTGAGTCGGTTGGGCTATGCCGCACAGGTGGATGTGGTGCAAGCTGATCTGTTCCTCGCTGGCCGCGCGCCGCTCATCGTATGTAACCCACCGTGGGTGCCCGCCCGCCCCAGCTCGCCGCTCGAATACGCCATCTTCGACCCCGAGAGCCGCATGTTGAAAGGCTTCCTCAATGGGCTGGCAGAACATCTGGATGAAGGTGGCGAGGGCTGGCTGATACTCTCCGACCTGGCCGAGCACCTGGGGCTGCGCACCCGTGAAGAATTGCTAGGGTGGATCGATGCGGCGGGGGTGAAGGTGCTGGCTAAGTTAGACGTGAAGCCGATCCATCAAAAGGCGGCGGATGCCAGCGATGCACTGCACGCAGCAAGGGCGGCAGAGGTGACTTCGTTGTGGCGGTTGGCGGCGAAATAGAGTTCGGTCGATCTATAGCTCGGTGTACTTCTTCGCGCTCCCCTTGGCTTTATCTACTGGGTACTTCAGCGCGTTCTTTTTTATCTTCTCTAGCACAATCTGTTTCACATCCAAGCCATAGCTGTCCGCCAGCAGAAAGGCATAGGCGAAGACATCGGCTAGTTCTTCGCGTATCTCATCCTCGTTCGCCTGTTCGGAGGACTTCCACAGAAAGGATTCCAGTAGTTCGCCCGCCTCGATGTTCAAGGCTAGGGCGAGGTCTTTCGGATTGTGGAACTGCGCCCAATCCCGTTCGTCGCGGAATTCGAGCAGGGCTTGGGTGATCTCTTGGGTGTCGCTCATTGGGTGTCCTGTCCGACTTGATCGTTGGTTGTGCGCTGGATTGTAGCGCAAGGTAACGGGCTGTCTTTGAGGCTGTTTTGCGGCTAAGGGAGGGGGCTTAGCGCGGGTAGTGGGCGGGGTTGTCTGCTGTGCTAGAATGCGGGCTTGTTTTTTTGACTCTTCAGCCAATCAATTTAGGTCGCTCATGGAACAACAATTCGCTAAAGAAACCCTGCCAGTCAGCCTTGAAGAAGAGATGCGCAAGTCGTACCTCGATTACGCGATGAGCGTGATCGTGGGACGTGCTTTGCCGGATGTGCGTGACGGTCTGAAACCAGTCCATCGCCGCGTTCTGTTTGCGATGCATGAGCTCTCCAACGATTGGAACCGAGCCTACAAGAAATCGGCGCGTATCGTCGGTGACGTGATCGGTAAGTACCACCCGCACGGCGACACGGCGGTGTACGACACCATCGTGCGTATGGCGCAGGATTTCTCACTGCGTTACACGCTGGTGGATGGTCAGGGTAACTTCGGTTCGGTGGACGGTGATAATGCGGCGGCGATGCGTTACACCGAGATCCGCATGGCGAAGATCGCGCATCAACTGCTGGAAGATCTGGATAAAGAGACGGTGGACTATGGTCCTAACTACGACGGTTCGGAACATGAGCCGCTGGTGTTCCCAGCGCGCTTCCCTAATCTGTTGGTGAATGGTTCGTCCGGTATCGCCGTGGGTATGGCGACCAACATCCCGCCACACAACATGACTGAGGTGGTGGATGCCTGCCTCGCGTTGCTGCGCAATCCAGAGATGGACATTGAAGAGTTGATCGAGCTGGTACCTGCACCAGATTTTCCGACCGCCGGCATCATCTATGGCCTGGCAGGAGTGAAGGAAGGTTACCGCACGGGACGTGGCCGCGTGATCATGCGCGGTCGTACCCACTTCGAAGACATCGGCAAGGGCGATCGTCAAGCCATCATCATCGACGAGTTGCCCTATCAAGTGAACAAAGCGAACCTGCTCATCAAGGTGGGCGAGTTGGTGCGCGAGAAGAAGATCGAAGGCATCACCGAGATCCGCGACGAGTCGGACAAGTCCGGTATGCGCGCGGTCATCGAGTTGCGTCGCGGCGAGATGCCGGAAGTCGTGCTCAATCATCTGTACAAGCAGACCCAGTTGCAAGATAGCTTCGGTATCAACATGGTCGCGATCGTCGACGGCCAACCGAAGTTGCTCAATCTGAAACAAGTCATCGAAGCGTTCCTGCGCCACCGTCGCGAAGTCGTGACACGCCGCACCATTTTCGAATTACGCAAGGCACGTGAGCGCGGTCACATCTTGGAAGGGCTGGCGGTTGCGCTGTCCAACGTGGACGAGATCATCGCCCTTATCAAAGCGGCACCGACACCTGCTGATGCGAAGCGTGAGTTGATGGCGCGTTCGTGGCGTTCGTCGTTGGTGGAAGATATGTTGAGTCGCGTCAGCGATGCATCCCGTCCTGATGGGCTGGCACCCGAGTTCGGTCTGGTGGGCAAAGGTAAGGATCGCGGCTACTTCCTCTCCGATGCGCAGACCCAAGCTATCTTGGAATTGCGTTTGCAACGCCTGACCGGTCTGGAGCAAGACAAGATCGTCGGTGAATACCGCGAGGTGATGGACAAGATCGCCGACCTGTTGGACATCTTGGCGAAGCCTGCCCGCGTGACGCAGATCATCGGCGATGAGTTGGTGACCATCCGTTCCCAGTTCGGCGACAAGCGCCGCAGCGAGATCGTGACGCATACGCAAGACATGAGTATGGAAGACCTGATCGCGCCGGAAGACGTAGTGGTCACGCTATCTCATGGCGGTTACATGAAGGCGCAGAAGTTGGATGAGTATCGTGCCCAGAAACGCGGTGGACGCGGCAAGCAAGCGGCTTCGACCAAGGAAGACGATTTCGTCGATAACCTGTTCATCGCCAACACGCACGACTACATCCTGTGCTTCTCCAACCGTGGTCGTGTGTACTGGTTGAAGGTGTACGAAGTGCCGCAAGGCACCCGTATCAGTCGCGGCAAGCCTATCGTCAATCTGTTGCCGCTGGAATCTGGCGAGCAGATCAACGCTATCTTGCCAGTGAAAGAATTCTCCGAAGACAAGTTCGTATTCTTCGCGACCACCGACGGCACCGTGAAGAAGACCCCGTTGTCTGATTTCGCGAACCCGCGTACCAAGGGCATCATCGCCATCAATCTGGATGAGGGCGATTTCCTCATCGGTGTGGCTCTGACCGACGGCAAGCATGACGTGATGTTGTTCTCTGACGGCGGCAAGGCCGTGCGCTTCGAAGAGAGCGACGTGCGCTCCATGGGGCGTGTGACACGCGGTGTGCGCGGCATGAACCTGTCCAAGGGCGGTAAAGTGATCGCGCTGTTGGTGGCAGAGAACGAACAGCAGAGCGTATTGACCGCGACCGAGAACGGTTTCGGCAAGCGCACGCCTATTGCTGAATACACCCGTCACGGACGCGGTACGCAAGGGATGATCGCTATCCAGACTTCCGAGCGTAACGGCAAGGTGGTTGCCGCGACACTGGTACAACCGGAAGACGAGATCATGCTCATCGGTACCAATGGCGTACTGATCCGCACCCGCGTCAAGGAGATACGTGAGATGAGTCGCGCGACTCAAGGCGTGACGCTAATCAATCTGGGCAAGGGCGACAAATTGGCAGGATTGGGCCGCGTCGCCGAGACAGAAGAAGATTCCGAATAACCTCTAGGAGAGTACGACATGACCATCTACAACTTCAGCGCAGGTCCAGCAGTTCTACCCAAAGCGGTATTGCAGCAAGCTCAAGCAGAATTGCTTGATTGGCACGGTAGCGGTATGTCAGTGATGGAGATGTCGCATCGCGGCAAAGAGTACATGGGCATCCATGCCCAAGCTGAAGCCGATCTGCGCGAGTTGATGGGCATCCCCTCCAACTACAAGGTGCTGTTCCTGCAAGGTGGCGCGCATCTGCAATTCTCTATGATCCCGCTGAATCTGTTGCGCGGTAAGACTTCTGCCGACTACGTCAACACGGGTGAGTGGTCGAAGAAGGCCATTGGCGAAGCCAAGAAGTTCGCTAGCGTGAACGTGGTCGCTGACAACAAAGACAAGAACTGCACCTACGTTCCGGCCTTCGATACCTGGAAGTTGGATAAAGATGCGGCTTACGTCCACTACACACCAAACGAAACCATCGGCGGTGTCGAATTCAATTGGATACCCAAGACCGGAGATGTGCCGCTGGTGGCGGACATGTCGTCCAACATCTTGTCGCGCCAGATCGATGTGTCGAAGTTCGGACTCATCTACGCGGGCGCACAGAAGAATATCGGTCCTGCCGGTTTGACACTGGTCATCGTGCGCGAAGACTTGGTGGGTCACGCTGATGCGCGTCTGCCGACGATGATGGATTACAAGATCCACGCCGATAACGAATCGATGTACAACACGCCGCCGACCTATGGCATCTATATGGCGGGCTTGGTGTTCCAATGGTTAAAGAAGAACGGCGGCATCGCCGCGATGGAGAAGAACAACATCGCCAAGGCCAACCTGCTGTACGCCGCCATCGACGGTAGCAACGGTTTCTACAACTGCCCGGTGGCTAAGGCAGACCGTTCACGTATGAACGTGCCGTTCACGCTGAAGGATGCGAATCTGGATGGTGACTTCCTGAAGCAAGCGGAGGCTCGTGGTCTGTTGCAACTGAAGGGACACCGTTCCGTCGGCGGCATGCGTGCTTCCATCTACAACGCGATGCCTTTGGCTGGCGTGCAGGTATTGGCCGACTTCATGGGCGAGTTCGCCAAAAAGCATGGCTAAGACCTTCCAAGTTCTCACGCTGAACAAGATATCGGCTACAGGCCTGAAGCGCCTGCCGGCTGGCCGTTATGTCACGGGCAACGACATCGCCCAACCGGATGCCATTCTTGTGCGCTCACACAACATGTTGGAGATGGATATTCCCTCCAGTGTGTTGGCGATCGCGCGTGCGGGGGCGGGAACGAACAATGTCCCCGTGAAGAAGATGAGTGCGCGTGGCGTGCCCGTGTTCAATGCGCCGGGCGCGAATGCGAATGCGGTGAAGGAGCTGGTCATCACGGGCATGTTGCTGGCATCGCGCAACATCGCACCCGCTTTGCATTTCACTGCAGGATTGCAAGGCGATGATGCGACCATGCATAAGCTGGTCGAGGACGGAAAGAAGGCTTTTGCTGGATCGGAGTTGATGGGGCGCACCTTGGGTATCGTTGGTTTGGGTGCCATTGGACGCTTGGTGGCGAATGCCGCCATCGGTCTGGGGATGCGCGTCATTGGCTACGACCCTGAGATCACGGTGGATGCGGCGTGGAGTCTGTCTTCTCAAGTGAAGAAGGCACACAGCATCGAAGACCTGCTCAAGCATAGCGACTTTGTCACTTTGCACGTGCCCTTGCTGGATGCGACACGCAACCTGATCGACGATAAACGTGTGGCGACGATGAAGGCGGGCGCAGTGTTGTTGAACTTCTCGCGCGATGCCATCGTGAACGAAGATGCAGTCGTGGCGGGCTTGGCTGCGAAACATCTACGTTGCTATGTGTGTGACTTCCCTAGCAACAAGACCATCAGCAACGACAAGATCATCGCCTTGCCGCATCTGGGTGCTTCCACTGAAGAAGCGGAAGAGAACTGTGCGGTGATGGTGGCCGAGCAGTTGCGTGAGTATCTGGAGAACGGCAATGTCACCAATACAGTGAACTTCCCCAATGTCTCGATGCCGCGCGAATCCAAGTTCCGTCTGGCGATCGCGAATGCCAACGTGCCGAACATGCTGGGCCAGATATCCACTACGCTGGCAGCGGCAGGCATCAACATCCATAACATGACGAACAAATCGCGCGGTGAGATGGCTTACACCTTGGTGGATACCGATACCGTATTGCCCGATAGTTTGATCGCACAGATCGCTGGCATAGCAGGCGTGCTGATGGTGCGTGCATTGCCGCTGGAGGCAGACGAATGAGTGACGTGCTGAAGAAATATCGCGAACAGATCGATAGTATCGATGACGAGTTGCTGAAACTGTTCAGCCAGCGCGCCGGATTGGCGCAGCAGATCGGTCACGCCAAAGGCAACGGGGCGGTATTGCGTCCGGAACGCGAAGCTCAAGTGTTGCAGCGCATGATCGAAGCCAATCAAGGGCCGTTGTCCGCGCAAGGTGTGAGTGCGCTGTACACCGAGATCATGTCGCAATGTCGTGCGCTGGAAGCACCTTTGCGTGTGGCGTATCTTGGCCCGCACGGTACCTTCAGCGAAGCGGCGGTGTTCCAGCGTTTCGGTCAAGCAACGGAAGGTGTGCCTGCGGATTCCATTGACGGTGTGTTCTCCGCCGTGGAGAACGAGTCGGCAAACTACGGTTTGGTGCCCGTGGAGAATTCCACCGAAGGCGCAATCGGGCGCACGCTGGATCTGTTGCTGAGCAGCAATCTAAAGATCTGCGGTGAGGTGTTGCTGCAAGTACATCAATGCGTACTCTCCAATGAGAACGATCTTTCGATGATCCGCAAGATCTATTCGCATCCGCAATCGTTCGGCCAGTGCCAGGAATGGCTGAACGCACACTTGCCCCATGCCGAGCGCATCACCGCTTCCAGCAATGCCGATGCTGCTCGTATAGCTGCCGAAGAGTCGTTCGCGGCAGCGGTGGCGGGGGCGCAAGCGGCGGACCATTTCAAGCTGAAAGTGTTGGCGCAGAACATCGAGGACGACGCACGCAACACCACACGTTTTCTCGTCATCGGCAGACAGGATGTCGCGCCCTCCGGCAAGGACAAGACCTCGCTGGTGATGTCGGCCGCGAACCGTCCAGGTGCGGTGCATGACCTGCTGGTTCCTTTGGCACGCAATGCCGTGTCCATGACCAAGCTGGAGTCGCGCCCGTCGCGCACCGGGCTGTGGGAATATGTGTTCTATGTGGATATCGAAGGCCATCAATCAGATGCCAAGGTCGCGGCTGCATTGGCGCAACTCAAGCAGATCGCCGCTTTCGTCAAGGTGCTGGGTTCTTACCCAGTCGCCGTCTAACAGGTTTTATCAAGAAAGTTTCAAATGAATTACGCAGAACTAGCACCTTCCTACATCCGTGCCATTGCGCCGTACCAACCGGGCAAGCCGATTTCCGAGCTGGAGCGCGAGTTGGGTATCACCGGCATCGTCAAGCTGGCATCCAACGAGAATCCGCTGGGAGCGAGTTCTGCCGCTATCGCTGCGATGCAAGAGGCCATCAAGACCATCGCCCTGTATCCGGATGGCAACGGTTTCGATCTGAAAGACGCATTGGTCAAACGCTACGGTGTGGCACATGCCAATGTGACCTTGGGCAATGGTTCTAACGATCTGCTGGAGTTGTCGGCACGCGCTTTTTTGGCACCCGGCGACAAGGTGGTGTACTCGGCACATGCGTTTGCAGTGTATGCACTGGCGACGCAGGCGGTCGGCGCAACGGGTATTAGCGTGCCCGCGGCAAAGGATTTCGGCCACGACCTCGCAGCGATGTTGCAGGCCGCCAAAGAGAACAAAGTGAAGATGGTGTTCATCGCCAATCCTAATAATCCGACCGGCACCTTCTTGAGCGCAGATGCGTTGCTGACGTTCATGCGTGGATTACCCGCCGATATCTTGGTGGTGCTGGATGAGGCGTACAACGAGTACCTGCCTGAGGATAAACGTTACGACAGCGTGAGTTGGTTGAAGGAATTCCCTAACCTCATCATCTCGCGCACTTTTTCCAAGGCGTATGGTTTGGCGGGCTTGCGAGTCGGTTATGCCTTGGCACACGAACAAGTGACGGACATGATCAATCGTGTACGCCAACCCTTCAACGTTAACAGCGTGGCACAAGCTGCGGCAGTGGCTGCTTTGCGCGATGTATCTTTTGTGAAGAAGACTTTCGAGTTGAACCGTCGCGGTATGACGCAGATCACCGATGGTCTGACCAAGCTGGGGCTGGAGTACATCCCTTCCTACGGTAACTTCGTGGCGTTTCGCATCGGCGGCGCCACGGCGATGTACCGACGCTTACTCGAACTGGGCGTGATCGTGCGCCCGATAGCCAACTATGACATGCCAGACTGGCTGCGCGTGAGCATCGGTCTGGAAAGTGAGAATGCTAAATTTTTAACTGCTTTGACGCAGGCCATGAATGAGAAAGCTGCGTAGCTCGTTTGCCTCCTCTCCCGCTTGCGGGGGAGGATTGAGGTGGGGGAGAGGGCGTAAATTAACTAGGGGTTGGCGTAATTGTCCAATGCCCGTTTTAGGAGAGAATAAATGATCATCGTAATGGGCCCAGAAGTTACCGACGAACAAGTTGGTACGGTGGTAAAAAAGCTTGAAGCAGCAGGATTGAAAGCCAATATCTCGCGCGGTATCGAGCGTACCGTCATCGGAGCGATCGGCGACGAACGCAAGCTGGCGGCGGATATGTTCACCTCGCTACCCGGTGTGGAATCGGCGATGCACATCGCCAAGCAATACAAGATTGTGTCGCGTGAAGCGCACAAGCAGAACACCGTCATCGACGTGGCCGGTGTGCCTATCGGCGGTAACCAGATCCAAATCATCGGTGGTCCTTGCTCGGTGGAGACGCAAGAACAGATGGATCTGTCGGCCAAGTACGTGAAAGAAGCGGGATGCCGTTTGATGCGCGGTGGCGCATTCAAGCCACGCACCAGCCCCTACGCTTTCCAAGGTCACGGCGTGGAAGGTCTGGACATGTTCCGCAAGGCGGCGGACAAGTACAAACTTCCCATCGTCACCGAATTGATGGATGCGCGTCAGATCGATGCGTTCATGGAGTATGACGTGGACGTGATCCAGATCGGTACGCGCAACATGCAGAACTTCGATCTGCTCAAAGAGATCGGTCGTACCAATAAACCAGTCATTCTGAAGCGCGGCATGTCTGCCACCATCAGCGAATGGCTGATGTCGGCGGAATACATCGCGGCGGGTGGTAACCACAACATCATCTTCTGCGAACGCGGTATCCGTACTTTTGAGACGGCCTATCGCAACGTGCTGGACGTGACAGCGATCCCAGTGCTGAAGAAAGAGACGCACTTGCCCGTCATCGTCGATCCGTCTCATGCAGGTGGTAAGGCGTGGATGGTTCCAGCACTGTCGCAAGCGGCTATCGCGGCAGGTGCGGATGGTCTGTTGATCGAGATGCACCCGAGCCCATGTGACGCATGGTGCGATGCGGACCAGGCATTGACCCCTGACGAGTTGAAGAAGCTCATGGGCACGCTGGGTGTGATCGCCAGTGCGATCGGACGCACACTGTAAGTCATGCAACCTGCCTTTCAAAAAGTCGTCATCTTCGGCGTCGGACTGATCGGCGGGTCTTTCTCGTTGGCGTTGCGCAAGGCGGGGGCGGTGACGGAAGTCGTCGGCTTCGGTCGCAGTGCAGCGACGCTGAATGAAGCCAAGCAACTCGGCATCCTCGACCGCATCGGTGGTGATGTCGCGCGCGAAGTATGCGATGCAGATATCGTGCTGGTCGCCACGCCGGTGGCGCAAATGGCAGATATCTTCAAACGCATCGCTCCGCATCTTGGCGCTAACACCTTGGTTACTGATGGCGGCAGCACCAAAGGCGATGTGGTGGCAGCGGCGAGTGCGAATCTTGGCAGCAAATTCCCGCAGTTCATTCCAGCACACCCCATTGCGGGCGGCGAGAAAAGTGGTGCCTCCGCCGCATTGGCGGATCTATATCAAGGCAAACGAGTGGTGCTCACCCCCTTGGTGGAAAATTCGCAAGAGGCAGTCGCGCGAGTGCGCAAGGCGTGGGAGTTGTGCGGTGCCAACGTGAGTGAGTTGACACCCGAGCAGCACGACACGGTGTTCGCCGCTGTGAGTCATTTGCCACATCTACTCTCATTTGCGTTGGTACATGATTTGGCGCAACGCGAGAACAAAGACCAGCTGCTGTCTTTCGCCGCCAGCGGCTTTCGCGATTTCACCCGTATCGCGGCGAGTTCGCCGGAGATGTGGCGTGACATCTGCATGGCCAACCGCGAGGCTCTGATGGTCGAGCTACAACAATACGCCGCTGAACTGTACGTCCTCCATCAAGCACTCGAGCGCAACGATGCAGCCAAGCTGGAAGAGATATTCAGTCTTGCGCGCAAAGTGCGCAGTGCTTGGGTACAAAAATAATCTGATCGGTTCTTAGTATGCCTCAACACGAATTCTTTGAACTCCCTCCATTGATGTCCGCGCACGGTACCGTGCGCTTGCCCGGCTCAAAAAGTATCTCCAATCGTGTATTGCTGCTGGCGGCACTGGCGCAAGGTACGACGGTTGTGCGCGACCTACTGCATTCCGACGATACAGAACGCATGTTGGATGCCTTGCGTGTGCTCGGCGTGGCGGTCGAGCCGCTGGGCGATAACGCCTATCGCGTCACGGGGTGCGGTGGTGATTTCCCCAATAAAGATGCCAAGCTGTTCCTTGGCAATGCTGGCACCGCATTCCGACCGTTGACGGCGGCGTTGGCTTTGTCCGGTGGCCGTTATGAGTTGTCCGGCGTGCCGCGCATGCACGAACGTCCTATCGGTGACCTAGTGGACGCACTGCGCCAACTCGGTGCTGACGTCCAATATCTCGGAAACGAAGGTTTTCCACCTCTGCGAATTGCACCATCCGTGTTGCTCGGTGATGTGGTGCAAGTACGCGGCGATGTTTCCAGCCAATTTTTGACGGGCTTGCTGATGGCTTTGCCATTATTGAAACAGACAGTGAGTGTCGAAGTAGTGGGCGACTTGATTTCCAAGCCTTATATTGAGATCACGTTGGCGATGATGGCCCGATTCGGTGTGACAGTTGAACGACAGGGATGGCAACGCTTCGTCTTCTTTGCTGGGCAACAACAATATCAAAGCCCTGGAATCATCCATGTGGAAGGCGATGCCTCATCGGCTTCCTATTTTTTGACGGCTGGCGCGATTGGTGCTGGTCCAGTGCGCGTCGAGGGGGTAGGCAAGACCAGCGTTCAAGGCGACGTACGTTTTGCCGAGGCGCTGGGAAAGATGGGCGCGGTCATCACCATGGGTGATAACTGGATGGAGGCGCGTGCGCCACAGTCTGGCAAGCTCAACGCTATCGACCTCGACTGCAACCACATCCCCGATGCGGCGATGACGCTGGCAGTAGCGGCGCTGTTCGCAGACGGTACGACCACCTTGCGCAACATTGCCAGCTGGCGCGTGAAAGAGACGGACCGCATCGCGGCGATGGCAACTGAGCTGCGCAAAGTGGGCGCGACGGTGGAGGAGGGGGCGGACTTCATCCGCATCACACCTCCCTCACCCCCAGCCCCTCTCCCAGAGGGCGAGGGGAGTTTGTTGCGGCATGCCGCCATCGATACTTACGACGACCACCGCATGGCGATGTGTTTCTCGCTGGTGGCATTTGGCGATGCAGGTGTGCGTATCAATGATCCGAAGTGTGTAGCCAAGACTTTCCCGGAATATTTTGCTGAGTTCTCTAAGGTGACGCAGGCTGTTCCCGTGATTGCCATTGACGGCCCTTCCGCCTCCGGCAAAGGGACGGTGGCGCCGCGCGTGGCGATGGCATTGGGCATGCATTATTTGGACAGCGGTGCTTTGTACCGCTTATTGGGGCTGGCCGCGCAGCGCCGAGGCATCGCGCTTGAGGCAGAGGCTAAACTGGCCGAGTTGGCCGGGCAGGTCGAAATCCGCTTCGAAGGCGAGGATATCTGGCTGGACGGCATCAAAGTTGGGGACGAGTTGCGCACCGAAGAGACAGGTTCTGCCGCCTCCAAGATCGCCGCTTTGCCCATGGTGCGTGCGGCTTTGCTGGATAAACAGCGGGCATTCCGCCGTGCGCCGGGGCTGGTGGCCGATGGGCGCGATATGGCTTCGGTGGTGTTCCCGGACGCCGAACTCAAGATATTCCTCACCGCCAGTGCCGAGGCACGAGCGGAAAGACGATATAAGCAGTTGAAGGCTAAGGGTAATGGTGGTAGTATCGCCGCCCTTTTGCAGGATATACAGGCGCGCGACGAGCGAGATACTCAA
The DNA here is from genome assembly GCA_006218055.1 of Gallionellaceae bacterium. Taxonomy (GTDB): domain Bacteria; phylum Pseudomonadota; class Gammaproteobacteria; order Burkholderiales; family Gallionellaceae; genus Sideroxyarcus. Next base: position 11,549 of record VBWD01000008.1, on the reverse strand, counting down.
CGTAGCGTGGCTCCTCTGCAACAGGCGCAAGGTGCGAGCTTGCTGGATACGACTCCTCTGAACATCGAGCAGGCGGTGCAGGAAGTGCTAGATCGCTACCAAGTGTTGAAGTCCGAGTCCAAATAGAAGCCTTTCTGTTTGGGTTTTATAACTAACCCCCGCTCATCACGGGATTGCCTTGAAAGTAAATCAAATGACCGAAGTTGTTGATATGGAAAGTTTTGCCTCCCTGTTTGAAGAGAGTTTGACGCGTAAAGAAATGCGCGCAGGCGAATTGATCACCGCTCAAGTTGTGCGTGTTGAACAAAACGTCGTAGTAGTGAATGCCGGACTGAAGTCCGAAAGTTTTATTCCTGTTGAAGAATTCAAAGACGCAGCAGGTAACGTAGAAGTCAAAGCAGGCGACTTCACCACCGTCGCTATCGAGTCTCTGGAGAACGGCTACGGCGAAACGCGCTTGTCGCGTGAAAAGGCTAAACGCCTCGCTGCTTGGATCGATCTGGAACAAGCGATGGAAGAAGGCCGTATCGTTGAAGGTTACGTCAGCGGCAAGGTTAAGGGCGGTTTGACGGCTATGGTTAACGGCATCCGTGCATTCTTGCCGGGTTCGTTGGTGGATACACGTCCAGTCAAGGACACCACTCCATACGAAAACAAGACTATGGAATTGAAGGTTATCAAGCTGGATCGCAAGCGCAACAATGTGGTGGTTTCTCGCCGTGCTGTGCTGGAAGCGACTCAAGGCGCTGATCGCGAGTCCATGCTGGAAAACTTGAAAGAAGGCGCAATCGTCAAGGGTATCGTCAAGAACATCACTGACTACGGCGCATTCGTTGACTTGGGCGGTATCGACGGTCTGTTGCACATCACTGACTTGGCATGGCGTCGCGTGAAGCACCCATCCGAAGTGTTGACCGTTGGCGACGAAGTCGAAGCCAAGATCCTGAAGTTCGACCAAGAGAAGAATCGTGTTTCTCTGGGCATCAAGCAAATGGGCGACGATCCTTGGAATGGTCTGGCACGTCGTTACCCACAAGGTACACGTCTGTTCGGTAAGGTGACTAACCTGACCGACTACGGCTCTTTCGTTGAGATCGAGCAAGGTATCGAAGGTCTGGTACACGTATCCGAAATGGATTGGACCAACAAGAACGTACACCCATCCAAGGTCGTTTCCTTGGGTGACGAAGTAGAAGTTATGATCCTTGAGATCGACGAACAACGTCGTCGTATCTCCTTGGGTATGAAGCAGTGCAAGTCAAACCCATGGGACGACTTCGCAGCTAACCACCAAAAGGGCGACAAAGTTAAGGGCGCGATCAAGTCCATCACTGACTTCGGCGTGTTCATCGGTTTGGATGGCGGTATTGACGGTCTGGTGCACTTGTCTGACCTGTCTTGGAGTGTTGCTGGCGAAGAAGCTGTGCGCAACTACAAGAAAGGCGACGATCTGGAAGCAGTCGTATTGGCCATCGACGTTGAGCGCGAGCGTATCTCCCTCGGCGTAAAACAAATGGAAGGTGATCCTTTCGGCGGCTTCGTTTCTTCCGGCCACGACAAGGGCGCAATCGTTACGGGCACCGTGAAGTCTCTGGATGCTAAGGGTGCTGTGATCGCTTTGGACGGTGACGTCGAAGCGTACTTGAAGGCATCTGAAGTCTCTGCTGACCGCGTAGAAGACATCCGCACACACTTGAAAGAAGGCGACACCGTCAAGGCTGTCATCATCAACGTGGATCGTAAGAACCGTGGCATCAACCTGTCGATCAAGGCGATGGACAAGGCTGATACCGCTGCAGCGATGCAGAAGTTCGCGGCTGACAACACCAATGTTTCCGGTTCTACCAATCTGGGGGCATTGCTCAAAGCCAAGATGGATTCCAGCAAGGCTGAGTCGTAAGAAGAGGAGTGGGTGTCATGACTCGTTCTGACCTTATCGCCAAGCTTGCGGAACGTCACACACAGTTGCTCGGCAAAGATGCCGAGCTGGCTGTGAAGGTGATCTTGGATAGCATGTCGTCTACCTTGTCCAAAGGTGGGCGTATCGAGATCCGAGGTTTTGGCAGTTTTGCCTTGAACTATCGTCCGCCACGCTTGGGGCGTAATCCCAAATCGGGCGACAAGGTTCAAGTACCTGCCAAGTACGTACCGCATTTCAAAGCAGGCAAAGAGCTGCGTGAGCGTGTCGATCTACCGCAATCGTAACCAAAGAAATTGTCGTGAATGATTGGCGGCCATCGCAAGATGTGCCGCCAATTTTTTGTCTGTTCATGCTATCTTTGCGGCCCCCGTTCGGTGAAGAAATAAAAAATGCGTTACATCATCTGGTTGTTGAGAGTTGCCTTGTTCGTTGCCTTGTTGGGCTTCGCGCTGAAGAACGACCAAGCTGTCATGTTGCGCTATTTCTTTGGCTTCGAATGGAACACTTCGCTGGTTGTTGTGTTGTTGTGCTTCTTCGCTATTGGTGCGGCAGTGGGAATCTTGGCCATGCTGGGTTCTGTGTTGGTGCAGCGACGTGAATTAGCCAGTGCTAAACGCGAGTTACAGTTGAAACAAAAATTGGATCAGGCTGAAGAGAACAGCCGTCTGCCCATACAACCTTCCTGATCGAACTGTAGATGGATTTTGAACCTTGGATGCTGTTGGTCTTTCCTCTCTTCTTCGGAATGGGGTGGTTGGCTGCACGCATCGACATCAAAGAGCTGCTTACCGAATCAAACACGCTGCCGCGCTCCTATTTTCAGGGGCTGAATTTCCTGCTTAACGAGCAACAAGACCAAGCTATCGAGGCATTCATCGAGGTGGTCAAGGTCGATCCGCAAACGATCGAGTTGCACTTTGCCTTGGGTAGCTTGTTCCGTCGCCGCGGCGAAGTGGACAGGGCCATCCGCATGCACCTGAATCTGGTCGAGCGTGGGGACTTGGACGAAGTGAAGAAGCAACAAGCCTTGTTCGAATTGGCGCAGGACTACTTGAAGGCGGGTATCTTGGATAGAGCGGAGACGGCTTTCCAAAGCCTGCATGGCACGCCCTATGAGAAAGAGGCGCTTGAGTTCCTGTTGGAGATATTTCAAAAAGAACACGACTGGCTAAAGGCTATCGATATCACCCAGCGGCTGACTGCACTGACGGGTGAGTCGCGTGGAAATTTGGCTGCATTCTTCTTCTGCGAGCTAGCTACAACCGAGCTCGCTCAAAAACAAACTGAATCCGCCGTGGTGCATCTGGAACAGGCATTGAGCGTGGATCCGCAAGGTGTGCGTGCCAGCATGATGTTGGGCGACATCGAATTGGCGGCAGGCCATGCGCAGCGCGCCATCGATATCTGGAAGAAGGTCGAACAACAGGATGCACAGTATCTGCCCTTGGTGGCGGAGCGTCTGTTGCAGGGTTATCGCCAGAACAATGACGAGAATAGTGGCGTTTCCGTACTGCAGGGGTATCTGCAAAAGTACCCGTCACTCGATCTGATGAATGTGTTGTTCGGCGTCGTCGTGCAGCGCGATGGTGCGGAAGCGGCATATCAGTTGGTGCGCAGTGAATTGAAGCGTAATCCGAGCTTGCTCGGTTTGGACAAGTTGTTGGAGGCTCAATTGCTGGGCTATAGCGGTGAGCGTCGCTCTGACATCGAACTGGTGAAGAATCTCATCCACAATCGCACACGCAGTCTGGCGATGTATCGTTGTGGACATTGTGGCTTCAAGGCACGCCAGTTCTATTGGCACTGTCCGGCTTGTCATAGTTGGGAAAGCTACTCCCCGAAACGTAGTGAAGAGAATGGGTTAACGATATGAGCGATTCAAAGATCATCGTCGCACTCGATTATCCCCAAGCGGCTCCTGCGCTGGAGTTGGTGCAACGATTGGAACCATCGTTGTGTCGCTTGAAGGTGGGTAAGGAGTTGTTCACGGTCGCAGGTCCGCAGTTCGTGGAGCAATTACAAAAACGCGGATTCGATGTGTTCCTTGATCTTAAATTCCACGACATCCCCAATACGACTGCTCAAGCGGTCAAGGCTGCCGCATCACTCGGCGTGTGGATGGTCAACGTACATGCGTTGGGCGGCAGACGCATGATGGAGACTGCGCGTGAGGCATTGGCGAATGTGTCGAATCGTCCCAAGCTCATCGCCGTGACCGTGTTGACCAGCATGGCGCAGGAAGATCTGCTTGGTATCGGCATCACCGCATCACCCGCTGAGATGGTCTCGCGTCTGGCGGGATTGGCCAAAGATAGTGGATTGGATGGTGTCGTTTGCTCGGCGCAGGAAGCAATGGTTTTGCGTCAGCAATGTGGCAATAATTTCTGCCTGGTCACGCCGGGCATTCGCCCTGCGAATGCAGCTGCGAACGACCAGTCGCGCATCATGACTCCGCGTGCGGCTTTGGAAGCTGGGTCTAGTTATCTGGTCATCGGCCGTCCCATCACGCAAGCGGCTGATCCATTGGCTTCACTCAAAGAGATATCACAAGACATAGGAGGCGCAGCATGAAGCTACCGTCATTCGAGAAGGCGCGCATATTGGTCGTAGGCGATGTGATGTTGGATCGCTACTGGTTCGGTGATGTGCATCGCATCTCGCCCGAAGCACCAGTGCCGGTATTGAAGGTGAGCCGAGTCGAAGAGCGCCCGGGTGGTGCTGCCAACGTGGCGCGCAACATCGGTTGCCTAGGTGCGAACTGCACCTTGTTGTCGGTGGTCGGTGCTGACGAGGCAGGCGATTGTCTGCAACGTTTGTTGACTGAGCAGGGCAGGGTGGAAGCCTTGCTGCATCGTGACGACAGCATCTCCACCATCGTCAAACTGCGCGCTATCGCACGTCATCAACAACTGCTGCGCATTGACTTCGAAACACCGCCTAGCCATGAAGTGTTGAATGCCAAGCTGGCCGATTTTCATGCCAAGTTGCCCCTAGCTGATGTGGTCATCTTGTCTGACTACGGCAAAGGCGGTTTGACCCATATCGCCGAAATGATCAAAGCGGCACGCGCGGCAGGCAAGCCAGTGCTGGTCGATCCTAAAGGTGACGACTATGCGCGCTATCAAGGTGCGACCTTGCTTACACCGAATCGCAGCGAGTTCCGTGAAGTGGCAGGCAATTGGCATAGTGAAGCCGAGCTGAATTCAAAAGCGCAGGCATTGCGTGCCAAGTTGGGGTTGGATGCGTTGCTGGTGACGCGCAGCGAAGAAGGCATGACATTGTTCCGCGAGAAAGATGTGATGCATGAGCCAACGCAAGCGCGTGAGGTCTTCGACGTCAGCGGTGCGGGGGATACGGTCATCGCTACGCTGGCAGTGATGCTGGCAAGCGGTGCGGATATGGCGGATGCTGTACGCATCGCCAATCGCGCGGCAGGTATCGTGGTAGCCAAGTTGGGAACGGCAACCGTCTCGCGTGCCGAGATATTAGAAGATATGAAGCAGTAGGATTGAGGAGGAAATATGTACTACATCGTTACTGGAGCAGCAGGTTTTATCGGATCTAACATCGTCAAGGCGCTCAACGAGCGTGGCGAGACCAACATCATCGCGGTCGACAATCTGAAAACCAACACTGACAAGTTTAGAAATCTCACCGATTGCGAGATCTCTGACTATCTCGACAAGAATATCTTTCTGGAAAAATTGAAAGACGGTCAATTCAAGGGCATCACCAGCGCTGTGCTACACGAGGGAGCGTGCTCCGACACGATGGAGACCGATGGTCGTTACATGATGGAGAACAACTATCACTATTCGCTCTCCCTGCTCGATCACTGCCAGCGTGAAGAGGTACCGTTCTTGTATGCCTCATCCGCTTCTGTGTATGGTGGCGGTGGCGTGTTTAAAGAGAGTCGTGAATACGAATCGCCACTGAATGTCTACGCCTACTCCAAATTCCTGTTCGACCAAGTGGTACGCCGGCGTTGGGCGAATCGCACTGCGCAGATCGCAGGCTTCCGTTATTTCAACGTGTACGGTAAGCGCGAACAACACAAAGGTCGTATGGCATCTGTGGCCTATCATTTCTTCAACCAGTTCCGTGCTGATGGCTACGTGAAGCTGTTCGAGGGCTGTGATGGCTATGCCAACGGTGGTCAGCGTCGCGACTTTGTCTCTATTGAGGATGTGGTCAAGGTCAATATGTTCTTCCTTGATCATCCGGGTAAATCTGGAATCTTTAATCTAGGGACGGGCAATGCGCAAAGTTTCAATGATGTGGCGGTCGCCACCATCAACACGCTGCGTGTTGCTAAAGGTGAGAGTGCGCTGACGTTGGAGCAGATGCATGATCAGCAGATCATTCGTTACATCCCATTTCCAGATGCATTGCGTGGCAAATATCAAAGCTACACACAGGCCGATATCACCGCTTTGCGGGACGTGGGCTACGCCGAACAGTTCCTGACCGTGGAGCAAGGTACGGCTAACTATGTGAAGTACATGCTGGCGAAATCAGCTTGATGATTTGGCTAACTTCATCCGAACCCGCTCTGCATCGCACAGCGGGTTTTATTTTGCCCAAGCCTTAGATTCAATTCTTCATAGCTTATGACAAGCGGTTAGTTAGCATGGGATCAGAATTCAGCTAGACTTTGCCAATCAGAGATACCAATCAAGAGGTGAGATATGTCGAATATATTTGCAAATAACTCTTTATCTGTCGGACGTACTCCGCTCGTTAAACTGAATCGCATTGGTGATGGCGCAAAAGCCACCATTCTCGCCAAGATCGAAGGGCGCAATCCGGCCTATTCGGTCAAGGACCGCATTGGCGTCGCGCTGATCGATGATGCGGAGAAACGAGGTGTGTTGGGCGCGGGCAAAGAGATCGTCGAGCCTACCAGCGGCAATACCGGCATCGCACTGGCGTTCGTCGCTGCCGCTCGCGGTATCCCGCTTACCCTCACTATGCCCGAGACGATGAGTGTCGAACGCCGCAAGTTGCTGATTGCCTATGGCGCAAAACTGGTGCTGACCGAAGGCGCGAAAGGCATGAGTGGTGCGGTCGCCAAAGCCAAAGAGATCGCCGAATCCGATCCCAAATACGTGTTGCTGCAACAGTTCGAGAATCCGGCCAACCCCGCCATCCATGAGGCGACCACAGGCCCTGAGATATGGAACGACACCGATGGCAACATCGATATATTCGTATCCGGTGTGGGCACGGGTGGCACTCTTACCGGTGTGTCGCGCTATATCAAAAATACACGCGGCAGAGCCATCCGTTCCGTCGCAGTTGAGCCGTCAGCCAGTCCCATCCTTACCCAGAAACGCGCAGGGTTAGAACTGAAACCCGCACCGCACAAGATCCAAGGTATCGGTGCCGGCTTCGTTCCGGGGGCATTAGACCTCTCGCTGGTGGATGACATCGAGCAAGTGACGAACGAAGAGTCGGTATTGTATGCGCGTCGCCTGGCGCGCGAGGAAGGCATACTTTCCGGCATCTCCAGCGGTGCTGCCGTGGCCGTTGCAGTACGTCTTGCACAAAAGCCGGAGAACGCAGGCAAGACCATCGTCGTCATCTTGCCGGATTCGGGCGAGCGCTATCTCAGCTCCATCCTGTTCGAAGGGATGTTCGACGCAACCGGCGTCGCCATCTAACGTGCAAGGCTAAAATCATTTACCTCGCTATGCACGTTCCCTCACCTCAATCCTCTCCCGCAAGCGGGAGAGGAGGCGAATGAATCGCTTTGCGAGTTGTTAGGTTACTGCAAGCAGTGCAAAAGAGAACGCCAGCATTTATCATGCTGGCGTTCTCAATTTCCGGAACCGCAACATGTACAAGACACTAGACGACTACGTAGGTAACACGCCGCTAGTCAGACTCAAGCGCATTCCCGGTAACACATCCAACATAGTCCTCGCCAAGTTGGAGGGTAACAACCCGGCGGGGTCGGTGAAAGATAGACCCGCACTATCCATGATCCGCCGTGCTGAAGAGCGCGGTTCGATCAAACCGGGTGACACGCTCATCGAGGCAACCAGTGGCAATACGGGTATCGCCTTGGCGATGGCAGCCGCGATGCGTGGCTACAACCTCATCCTCGTCATGCCAGACAACCAAAGCATTGAGAGGCGCCAGACCATGCGTGCGTTCGGTGCAGAGCTCATCCTGACTCCGAAAGAAGGCAGCATGGAGTTGGCGCGCGACACGGCTGAGAGATTACGTAACGAAGGACGTGGCATCATCCTCGACCAATTTGGCAATCCAGATAATCCATTGGCGCATTACGAGGGCACGGCACCTGAGATATGGCGTGACACACAAGGTCAAGTCACGCACTTCGTCAGCAGCATGGGAACGACTGGCACCATCATGGGTTGTTCGCGCTACTTCAAAGAAGTGAATCCCAACATCCAAATCATCGGTGTGCAACCCGAAGAGGGGGCGCAGATCCCGGGTATCCGAAAATGGCCAGAAGCCTATCTGCCCAAGATATACAGTCCAAAGAATGTCGATGTGCTGGAGTATGTGGGGCAGCAAGATGCGGAAGTGATGATGCGTCGTTTGGCGAGTGAAGAAGGCATCTTCTGCGGCGTGTCATCGGGCGGGGCACTGAGTGTGGTCGTGGAGATCGCTATCTATCGACCGGTGTGTTTCCCGCCTGAGTCAGTTGTCGTTCTGCGCGATTCGCTGTTTAGATAACGCCGGATTCGCCGCGAAGTAACGCTTGATACCCCCAAGGATGGCGCGCGCCATCTCGTCTTGGTAGTCCTCATCCTGCAGTCGTTTCTCTTCATCCGGGTTGCTGATGAAAGCCGTCTCGACCAAGATGGATGGGATGTCTGGCGATTTCAATACGGCGAAGCCTGCTTGCTCAACATGGCCGCGATGCAGATCGTTGATGCGCCCCACTTCTTTCAGCACGTGTTTGGCCAGCTTCAGACTGTCGTTGATGGTGGCGGTCTGCGATAGGTCGAGCAGCGTGCGCGCGAGGTAGGGATCTTTGATGGCGAGGTTCACACCGCCGATCAAGTCTGCCTCGTTTTCTTTCTTTGCCAGCCAGCGTGCAGATGCGCTGGTCGCACCGCGTTCAGACAAAGCGAACACCGATGATCCGCGTGCATGCGGTTTCACGAAAGCATCGGCGTGGATGGAGATGAACAGGTCGGCATGTGCTTTGCGCGCTTTTTCTACGCGACCGACCAGAGGGATGAAGTAATCACCATCACGTACAAGGACACCACGCATACCGGGGATATCGTCGATCTGAACTTTCAATTTGCGCGCGATGGAGAGCGTCACATGTTTCTCATTCGTACCGCGATGTCCGTGCGCACCTGGGTCTTCACCACCATGTCCTGCGTCGATCGCAACGATGAGGATGCGCGTACTGAGTTCGGGCCGCATCGGTTTCGTTACAGGCGGCTCGGGCAGTTCGATACTCGGTTTGAGTGAGACAGGAGGTGAATCTGCAAGTGGCGAGGTAAAGGCAGGCTCGCTCGCGGCTAACTTGTTTTCACTTTGTCGTGCCAATGCCATCAGCGGGTCGATGGCGACCAATGGATACACATCCAAAACAAGACGGTAGCCATATTCACCCACAGGTTTCAGACTGAACAGTTGCGGCTTCGCTTCTGATTTCAAATCGAGCACCAAGCGCACCACACCGGGTTTGAATCGTCCTACACGCACACTCTTGATGTAGGGGTCATCGTTGCCGACCTTGCCCACCATCTCGTTCAACGCCGCGTTGATCGCCACACCTTCCAAGTCGATCACCAGACGTTCTGGATTCTTGATCGTGAACAGCTTGTAGCGGATGGCTTGTTTGGATTCGAGGGTGAGGCGGGTGTAATCCTGTGCCGGCCAGATACGCGCGGACTTGATGGCGATCTCCGCCCACGCGGACGGTAGCCATAGCAGGGTGGCGATGAGGGCTAAGCGGAGAGTGCGTTCAAGCATGTTTGGCCTGCATCGGTGTAAGCATGAATCGATAGCTCTCGCTCGTCTTGAAGGATGTTGAAAGTGAGGCTGATGTCTGCCAGCGGTAGCAATCCGCTGGCTTGCTCTGGCCATTCCACAAGGCACACATTGCGGCCATCGAATTCGTCGCGAAAACCTGCGCTCTCCCATTCATCGGCATCACGAAAACGGTACAGATCGAAATGGCGCAAGTTTAACCCAGCCACCGCGTATTGCTCGACCAAGGTGTAGGTCGGGCTCTTCACTCGACCTGTGTAACCTAGTGCCTGCAGTAGTGCGCGCACCAAGGTCGTCTTGCCTGCCCCCAGATCGCCGCGCAGATAGATCACCAAGCCAGGTTGTAAGGTGCGCGCAAATCGTGTCGCGAAGGCGATGGTCGCTACCTCATTCGGCAGATGTATGGCGAGTTCTCGCCTTGTGGCGGACTGCTGGTTTACATCACTTGGGCTATGATTCGCTTCATGCAAAACGTGACACCTCAAACAGATATGGACGCACTCGCCATACACATCAAAGCGTGGGGCAAGACACTGGGTTTTCAATCGGTGGGCATCAGCGACACACACCTTGATTCGGCCGAGAGACATCTGTTGCAATGGCTTGCGGACGGGCGTCACGGCGCGATGGATTATATGGCAAAACATGGCGCCAAACGCGCACGCCCAGCCGAGTTGGTACCCGGTACTTTGCGCGTCATCTCCGTGCGAATGAACTACTACCCGGAGCATGCAAAAGACATTGATGAAGTGCTGCAAGACGGAAGCCTCGCCTTTGTGTCGCGCTATGCTTTGGGGCGTGACTATCACAAGGTAATGCGCAATCGCTTAGAAAAGTTGGCGCAGCAGATCCGTGATGAGGTCGAATGCCAGTGCCGCGTGTTCACCGACAGTGCACCCGTGTTGGAAGTCGAGTTGGCACAAAAGGCGCAGCTCGGCTGGCGCGGCAAACACACCTTGCTGCTGTCGCGCGAGCAAGGCTCTTGGTTCTTTTTGGGCGAGATATTCATGGACCTGCCGCTCCCAGTCGATGCGCCGCAAGAAAATCATTGCGGCACATGCAATGCCTGCATAGCCATCTGCCCCACGCAAGCCATCACCGCACCTTACCAACTCGATGCGCGGCGTTGCATCTCTTACCTTACCATCGAGCTGAAAGACACTATCCCTGTCGAGCTACGTCCTCTCATCGGCAACCGCATCTACGGTTGCGACGATTGCCAACTGGTGTGCCCGTGGAATCGCTTTGCGCAAAAGACCATCGAGCCTGACTTCGCGATACGCAACGGTTTGGATGACGTCAGCCTCATCGAGCTTTTTGCGTGGGATGAAGCTATGTTCCAAGCTAGGCTGGCGGGCAGCCCTATCTACCGCATCGGTCACGAACAATGGTTGCGCAACATCGCTGTCGCGCTAGGAAACGCCCGCAAAACAGCAGACATCATCCAAGCCTTGCAAACCCGAGCCCAACACCCATCCCACATCGTTCGAGAGCATGTGGAATGGGCACTTCACAGGCATCCGGAGGGATAAATTTCTTGACAATCTTGGCCGCTCCCCTAAAATGCGCGCCTCTTATGGGTTGTTAGCTCAGCTGGTAGAGCAGCGGACTCTTAATCCGTTTGTCGCAGGTTCGATCCCCG
>VBWD01000085.1 GCA_006218055.1 Gallionellaceae bacterium | reverse complement strand
GAAAGTTTGCCCGTTGAACGCAGCGAGGGTGGTGTGGTCATCGGTGGCTCTTTGAATACCACAGGCTCAGTTCTTGTACGAGCCACGGCAGTTGGGGCGAATACAGTCCTCGCGGGAATCATCCGTTCGGTTGAACGTGCGCAGCAGAGTAAGGCCCCTATCCAACGGTTGGCCGACAAGATCAGCAGTGTCTTTGTGCCCATCGTTCTCGGCATTGCAACAATCACCTTCATCGGGTGGATGATCATAGCCCCCTCAGACGTGGCCTTTACCCAAGCATTAACCTCTGCCATCGCAGTACTGATCATCGCCTGCCCATGCGCCCTTGGTCTTGCCACACCAACCGCCATTATTGTTGGATCTGGGAAAGGGGCTAAACACGGCGTGCTCTTTGCTCACGCCACTGCACTTGAACATCTTCACAATGTTGATACCATCGTACTCGATAAGACAGGCACGCTTACACTCGGAGCACCAACAGTCCAGGATGTCGTTGTAGAGGGAGAGGTCAAGAGCAACCATTCCATCGAGGCAACAAGCTTGGCGCACTACATCGATGCGCTGGAATCGGGCTCCGAACATCCAATGGCGAAGGCACTTGTATCATGGGCTGCGGTCCCGACCCATCACCGACTTCATCCAACCACGGCGCAGACCGTGCCCGGCAAGGGCACCTATGGCGTGGTTGCTGGTTCCCGCATCCGCATAGGCAACGTTGAGTTCATGCATGACGCGATGTTGATCGTGCCGGCTCTACTTCGAACGGCTGCTGAGAATCACGCTCTTCGAGGTTGGACAACACTTTTTGTGAGCGTCAATGGAAACGTTGTCTCTGCTATCGCCGTGGCCGACGCACTTCGGACATCAAGTGTTGATGCCGTTGCACGCATGCGCACGCGAGGTCTGCGCGTTGTAATGCTCACGGGAGATTCAGAAGCTGCTGCTGAGGCAATAGCCCATGATGCAGGAATCGACGAGGTGTTGCACTCGGTTTCTCCAAGCGGGAAGGCCAGCGCTATTGA
>VBWD01000007.1 GCA_006218055.1 Gallionellaceae bacterium | reverse complement strand
ACGCTTTCGTCCAGATAGAGTTGCAGTGTGGAGAGGTAGGTGACGGGTGCGCTGTTGAGCAGGGTGATGGTGCCGTCTATGTGTTCGTCGCTGTGTGTTGTACCGCCCAGCCCGAGGATGACGGTGGCGGAGACTTTCATGCCGCTGGCATGTGCCTTGTGCAGCACTTCGGCCATGCGCTTTTGCGTGGCACCCTTGGTGATCTTTTTCAGGATGAGGTCGGAGCCGGATTCGATGCCGAAGTAGAGCAAGTTGAGTTTGTGTTCGCGCAACAGGGCGAGTTCTTCGGCGCTCTTGCGCTGGATGTTGCCGGGCGTGGCGTAGCAGGAGACGCGCGTCAGGCGCGGCAGTGCAGCCGCCAGTTCGCGCAGGATGGCGAGCAGGTGTTCCGTCGGCAGTGCCAGCGCATCACCATCAGCGAGGAACACGCGGTGCGCATCCGGCCAATCGGCGGCGGCTTGGCGGATGTCGGCGAACACCGATACATGGCGCAGAAGCTGCACTGGTTGAAGCTGCACCCCAGCGTGGCTTGGATGATGAGGTTGTCGCCTTCGGAGGGAGGGCGGAACAGCGGCATGTCATAACTTAAGTCCATACGGAATTGTAGCGGGGTTACGCTTGCCCCTAACGCTATCTTGGTTTTTGAGTCGGCGAGATTCCGTTTTTGCTGGCTGATCTGTGCTGTTTTGCGAATCAGCGCAACTGAATTTTGGCTGCGGATGAGTGGTGCGCGGGGTTCTTAAGGTGGCCTCTTATATATCCATTGTCAGCCTCTCACACTGGCGTTACAGTTCGCCCTATCCACAAACAAAAATAAGAGGTTCGATATGGCTTTGCTAATAACGATAGTGGTGATCGCAGTCCTTCTTTTACTCGCATTCTTTAGAGCCTCGATTTGGAGTTGGTTGATCGCCATCTCGGTGATCGTGCCGGTGGTGGCCATCGAGAGTCGCATCTCTGGCGATGCTCTGCAGGCGGTCTATATCGCACTGACTGTTTTCGTTCTCGTACTTGGCGTTCCTTTCCTGCGCCGTCTATTGATCAGCAGCTTCATCCTCAAGATATTCCGCAAGATACTTCCCCAAGTCTCACAGACCGAACAAGAAGCACTGGATGCCGGCACCGTGTGGTGGGATGGCGAATTGTTCAGTGGTCGTCCGCGCTGGACCAAGTTGTTGGCGATGCCCAAAACGGGAATCAGCGCCGAAGAGCAGGCTTTCCTAGATAACGAAGTCGAACAGTTGTGCGCCATGATCGACGATTGGGACATCACCCATACACGCCAAGACTTGTCGCCCGAGACTTGGCAGTTCATCAAGGACAAAGGTTTCTTCGGCATGATCATTCCGAAGGAGTACGGCGGGTTGGAGTTCTCTGCCCAAGCGCACTCCGCCGTGGTGACCAAGGTCGCCTCGCGCAGCGGTACGGCGGCGGTGACGGTGATGGTGCCCAACTCGCTCGGCCCGGCCGAGTTGCTGTTGAAGTACGGTACACAAGAGCAGAAGGATAAATACCTGCGCCGTCTGGCGAAGGGATTGGAAGTACCGTGCTTTGCGTTGACCGGCCCGATGGCGGGTTCCGATGCGGGGGCGATCCCCGATGTCGGCATCGTCTGTTACGGCGAATTCAACGGGCAGCAGAACGTTCTCGGCTTGCGGGTGACTTGGGAGAAACGCTACATCACCTTGGCTCCGGTCGCCACGCTGCTTGGCTTGGCCTTCAAATTGTATGACCCAGAGCATCTGCTAGGGGCTGAGCAATCACGCGGCATCACGCTGGCGCTGATCCCTACCGATACGCCCGGAGTGGAAGTGGGGCGCCGTCATTTTCCGCTGAACTCGGCTTTCCAAAACGGACCGACTACTGGCAAGGATGTGTTCATCCCGATGGACTACATCATCGGTGGTACGCAGCGTATCGGCCAAGGCTGGCGCATGTTGATGGAGTGTCTGGCCGCGGGACGTTCGATCTCGTTGCCTGCGAGTGCGACGGGCGGCGTCAAACTGGCAGTGCGTAGTAGCGGTGCTTATGGCCGTGTGCGCAAACAGTTCCATGTGCCAGTCGGTAAATTCGAAGGCGTGGAAGAGGCACTGGCGCGCATCGGCGGTCATGCTTACGCGATGGATGCAGCACGCAAGATGACGGCGTTGGCGGTGGATCTTGGAGAGAAGCCCTCGGTCGTCTCTGCCATCGTCAAATATCACTGCACCGAGCGCGGACGTATCGTCATCAACGACGCGATGGATGTACACGGGGGCAAAGGCATCTGCTTGGGGCCGGATAACTATCTGGCGCGCGCCTATCAGCAGACCCCTATAGGTATCACGGTGGAAGGCGCGAACATTCTCACGCGCAGTCTCATCATCTTCGGGCAGGGCGCGGTGCGCGCCCATCCCTATGTGCTGAAAGAGATACAGGCGGCGCATGAGCAGAACGCCAAGAAGGCCGTGCATAATTTTGACGAAGCGTTCTTTGCTCACATCAGTTTCAGTCTGAGCAATGCGGTGCGCACGCTGGTTTATGCGCTGTCTGGCGGACGGTTGATCAATGTGCCGACTGATGCGCCAACTCATCGCTACTATCAACAGATGACGCGCTATGCGGCAGCTTTCGCCTTCGCTTCCGACATCGCCATGCTGTCCTTGGGGGGCGCGCTGAAACGGCGCGAGAAACTCTCTGCCCGTTTGGGTGATGTGTTGAGCCAGCTGTATATCTGCTCGGCCACCTTGAAGAAATTCGAAGACGATGGCCGTCCTGAAGAAGACCTGCCACTGTTGAATTGGGCGATGGAGGATGCCTTGTTCCGTATCCAGACGGCCTTTGACGGTGTATTGCAGAACTTCCCCAATCGTTTCTTCGCACTGTTGATGCGCGTCCTGATCTTCCCATTGGGGCAATGCCGCAGACCGCCTTCTGATGAGTTGGGACACCAAGTCTCCTCGCTATTGATGAAACCGGGTGCGGCACGTGACCGGCTGACCGCAGGTATGTATTTGCCGACGGACGAATCAGATGCCATCGGTGCTTTGGAAGCCTCGCTGGCCAGTACCCTGGTGTGCGAGCCGCTGCAAGCCGAACTGGAAAAGGCGCGCAAGGGGGGCAAGCTCAAGTCACTCGAAGAATTGCAGCTGCTCGCCGAAGCGCGCGACAAGGGCCTCATCACGCCGGAGCAAGCTTTGCAGCTGGAGCGTGACTATGCCCTACGTCGCAAGGTCATCATGGTGGATGACTTCGCACCGGAGGTGTTGAGGTCGAATCCGGTATGAGCGACCTGCACGACAAGGTCGTCTTCATCACAGGCTCTAGCCGGGGCATCGGTCGCGAGATCGCACTGCGTTGTGCGCGTGATGGCGCAAAGGTAGTCATCACGGGCAAGACGGTTGACCCGCATCCCAAGTTGCCGGGCACCATCCACTCAGTCGCCGAGGAGGTGGTTGCAGCCGGAGGACAGGCTTTGGCGATCCAGATGGATGTGCGCGATGAGAATGCGATCAGCGCTGCTGTGGCGCAGACAGTGGCGCATTTTGGCGGTATCGATGTGCTGGTGAACAATGCCAGCGCGATCCAGCTTACCAACACTCTGCAGACTCCCGCACGCCGGCTCGACCTGATGTGGGATGTGAACATGCGCGCGACCTTTCTTGCGTCGCAGGCATGTATCCCGCACCTGAAGAACGCGGTCAATCCCCATGTGTTGACTTTGTCACCACCGCTCGACATGGACCCAAAATGGTTCTCACCCCACGTTGCTTACACGCTCTCTAAATTCGGTATGAGTATGAGCACGATGGGGATGGCGCACGAGTTCGCCGCCGACGGCATCGCTTTCAATTGCCTGTGGCCAAAGACGACCATCGCCACGGCGGCCATCGAATTCAACTTTCCGGAAGCCATCATGCGTGCCTCGCGCAAACCAGCCATCGTGGCGGATGCGGCGCATGCGATCTTTCTACGCGATAGCACGACCTGCAGTGGCAACTTCTTCATCGATGAGGATGTGCTACGCGAAACGGGCGTCACCGATTTCTCACCCTATGCCGTCGATCCAAGCGTTACACCGTTCAAAGACCTTTTTCTCGATTAACACGTCAATACAAGGGAGCTGAAAATGACGACACACGACGAAGATGTGATCACCCCGGAACAAGCGGGCACCTTGCATGGTTTGTTCCTTGAGCGGGTAAAGCACTCGCCCGATAAAGAGGCCTACCGCTATTTCGACAACGCCAAGAACGCATGGATATCCCTGACGTGGAAGCAGATGCTGGAGCAGGTGGCACGCTGGCAGGCGGCATTGGCCAAAGAAGGATTAGCCAAGGGTGACCGCGTCGCCCTGATGTTGCGTAACTGCCCGCAGTGGGTCATTTTCGATCAGGCGGCGATGTCATTAGGCTTGATCACCGTGCCGTTGTACACCGTCGACAGGGCCGACAACATCGCCTATATCGTCAATGATTCGCAAGCCAAGGTCTTGCTGTTTGAGACAGCGGATCAGTGGAAAGAACTGAGTAACGTGGTCGGTCAGATGGGATGCGTGCAGCGCTTCATCGCACTCGATACATTCGCTAATAACGAGCCGCGTCTCGTTGGGGCAAGCAACTATCTGCCTGCGACGGCGACCTTGCAGGCACCCGTGCCGACACAGATCGGTGAGCTCGCCAGCATCATCTACACTTCGGGTACGACAGGCAAACCCAAAGGTGTGATGCTCAGCCACAACAACATGCTGAGTAATACACACTCGGCACTGGGTACGTTCGTCATCTATCCCGATGACTTGTTGCTTTCCTTCTTGCCCTTGTCGCATACCTTCGAGCGCACTTGCGGTTACTACCTGCAAGTGATGACGGGCGCGACGGTGGCGTATGCACGTTCCATTCCGCTGTTGTCGGAAGACCTACAAACCATCAAGCCGAGCATCCTCATCTCCGTGCCGCGCATCTACGAGCGAATCTATGCGGCACTGCATGCGAAATTGGATGCAGGCCCTGCCATTCGCAAGAAGCTCTTCTTGCTCGCGGTGGAAGTAGGTTGGGCGCGTTTTCTGCGTGAGCAGGGGCGTGGTGGTTGGAAGCTCTCGTTCTTGCTGTGGCCCATCTTGAAGAAGTTGGTGGCGCAGAAGTTGATGGATAGGCTGGGTGGTCGTCTGCGCACGGCAGTGAGCGGTGGCGCTGCATTGACCGCAGAGATATCGCATACCTTCGTGGGACTGGGATTACCCGTGGTGCAGGGGTTCGGTATGACTGAAACCAGCCCCATTGCAACGGGTAACAAGCTGGACAACAACTTCCCAGACAGCGTCGGCCAGCCCATACGCGGTGTGCAGGTGAAGCTGGGGCCGCAGAACGCGCTGCTCATCAAGGGGCCGAACGTGATGATGGGCTACTGGAACAATCCAGAGGCGACCAAGGCGATCTTGAGTGATGACGGATGGCTCAATTCGGGTGACGTTGCGCGTATCAGCGAGACAGGCCACGTCTATATCACGGGACGTTTGAAAGAGATCATCGTGCTGGCGAACGGTGAGAAGTTCCCGCCTGCCGATATGGAAGCTTCTATCCTGACCGACCCCTTGATCGACCAAGTGATGCTGTATGGCGAAGGTAAGCCTTATCTGGTCGCTCTGGTGGTATTGAATCCTGATGTGTGGAAGGCCATCGCAGAAAAAATGGGTATTCATCCCGACATGCCTGAGTCGCTCACAGATAGCAAAGTAGAAGCCAAAGTGTTGCGTCGTATCGCGCGCAATCTGAGTAGTTTCCCTGCCTATGCCAAGGTGAACCGAGCATTGCTATTGCGTGAGCCTTGGACCATCGACAACGGTTTGCTCACGCCTAAGTTGAGCCTGAAACGCAACAAAGTGGTCGAGATGTTCGAGTCCCAGATAAACGAACTGTACAAAGGGCACTAAGAGATGACAACACCGATCACGACTTTGCCTGATCGCCAACCCACGCTGCGCGTCGCCGCGATGCCGTCGGATGCCAACTACACGGGCGATATTTTCGGCGGATGGTTGATGGGGCAGGTGGATGTGGCGGGTAGCATTCCTGCAGTGCATCGAGCACGCGGCAGAGTCGCCACGGTGGCGGTGAATTCCTTCATATTCAAACAACCCATCTTCGTGGGCGACATCGTGAGTTTTTACACGCACATCGTGAAGGTGGGTAACACCTCCATTACCGTGGATGTGGAAGTCTATGTGCAGCGCGACCCCGAGAATCCGACTTGCCACAAGGTGACCGAGGCGCAACTCACCTATGTCGCGGTGAGTGATGAGCGCAAGCCGCGTCCTGTACCGCCTGAAAATTAAGGAGTGAAAAAGATGAGTAATTTGCAGATACGCAAAGTCGCAGTCTTAGGTGCAGGCGTGATGGGTGCCCAGATCGCCGCGCATCTGGTGAATGCCAATGTCGAAACCTTGTTGTTCGAGTTGCCGGCAAAAGAAGGCGACCCCAACGGCAGCGTGAACAAAGCACTGGATGGCTTGAAGAAGCTAGACCCCGCACCGATATCCAGTCCGAACAAACTCAGCTATATCCAGCCCGCTAACTACGATCAGCATCTGGAGAAGCTACGCGAGTGTGACCTCATCATCGAGGCCATTGCGGAGCGTATCGATTGGAAGTCCGATCTGTATCGCAAGGTCGCGCCGTTCGTGAATGCGAACGCCATCTTCGCCACCAACACTTCTGGTCTTTCCATCAATAAACTGGCCGAGGCATTCCCCGAGAATCTGCGACATCGATTTTGCGGCATCCACTTCTTCAACCCACCGCGCTACATGCACTTGGTCGAACTCATCCCGTGCAAAGGCACGGATGTGGCGTTGCTCGATCAGTTGGAGACCTTCCTCGTCTCAACAGTTGGTAAAGGCGTGGTGCGCGCAAAAGACACGCCGAACTTCATCGCCAACCGCATCGGCGTGTTCTCCATGCTCGCTACCAAGCATCATGCAGCCGCGTTCAATCTCGGCTTCGATATGGTGGATGCGCTGACCGGCCGCTATCTCGGTCGTCCCAAGAGCGCGACCTTCCGCACCTTGGATGTGGTCGGTCTTGATGTGTTCGCCCACGTGGTCAACACCATGCGCGATAACCTGACGGAAGACCCGTGGCACAAGCATTATGAGTTGCCGAGTTGGTTCCAGTATCTGGTCAATCAGGGCTCGCTTGGGCAGAAGACCAAGCGCGGCATCTATCAAAAGATCGGCAAAGAGATACACGTGCTGGATCTGCACACCAAGGAATA
The DNA here is from genome assembly GCA_006218055.1 of Gallionellaceae bacterium. GTDB lineage: Bacteria > Pseudomonadota > Gammaproteobacteria > Burkholderiales > Gallionellaceae > Sideroxyarcus. The sequence goes on along the minus strand of VBWD01000007.1, from coordinate 48,754 downwards.
TCGCTTATCCGATGCCAAGGTGGACGAGGGTGTCAAGGACATCCTGCGTGAACGAGATTGGGCCAAGAAGCTCGCAGGGTTGCGCTTGAATCCACATCCGCAAGCGCAGTTCCTATGGGCGACCTTCCGCGACGTGTTTCATTACTGTGCGCTGCATCTGGGTGACATCGCCAACAACGCACGCGATGTGGATTTCGCCGTGCGCTGGGGCTTCGGTTGGGACAAGGGGCCGTTCGAGATTTGGCAGGCCGCAGGCTGGCAGCAAGTCGCAGGTTGGATCAATGCCGACATCGCCGCAGGTAAATCGATGGCGGGAGTGCCATTGCCATTTTGGGTGACCGCACCTTCACGCACTGGCGTTCACACAGCACAGGGTTCGTTCTCACCTGTCAGCCAGAACGATCAACCCCGTTCTTCACTTCCTGTCTATCGCCGCCAACTCTTTCCCGATGCGCTGCAAGGTGAGATGCACCACTACGGTGAGACCGTATTTGAGACCGACGAAGTACGTATGTGGCATACCGGCGACGACATCGGCATCCTTAGTTTCAAGAGCAAGATGCACACCGTCAACAACGAAGTGCTGGATGGCGTGTTGCGTGCGGTGGATGAAGCTGAAGCCAACTTCAGCGCACTCGTCATCTGGCAGACCGAAGCGCCGTTCTCAGCAGGGGCAAATCTGTTGCAGTTGATGCAAGGAGTACAAGAGACACCCGCCGAATCGGGATTGTTCGGCAAGCTGAAGGGAGCAGTAAGTCGTGTGAAATACACCGCAGCTGGTGGTGGTGGCATGGGCGATCTGTTCAACGCGGCGACCGGCAATGTGCCCAAGGTCGAAGAGGTGGTGGCCAAGTTCCAACAGACCTCGATGCGTCTCAAATATGCTCAAGTCCCCACCATCGCTGCTGTCGATGGCCTAGCGCTTGGTGGTGGATGCGAGTTCTCCATCCATTGCACACGCATCGTCGCCACGCTGGAAAGTTATATCGGCCTCGTCGAAGTGGGCGTGGGTCTGCTACCCGCAGGTGGTGGCTGCAAAGAGATGGCTCAACGTGCCGCCGCCGAAGCAAGAGGTGGCGACATCTTCCCTATCTTGAAACGTTACTTCCAGCACATCGCCATGGGCGAAGTCGCCAAGAGTGCAGAGATGGCGAGAGAGATGGGTTACCTGCGTACCTCGGATCGCATCGTCCTCAACAAATTCGAGTTGCTACACATCGCCAAAGAAGAAGCTAAAGCCCTCAACGCTACGGCCTATCGTCCGCCATTGCATCAACATCAGATACCCGTGGCAGGCCGTACCAGCATCGCCACCTTCAAGGCATCCATGTTGAACATGCTCGAAGGCGGGTTCATCTCTGAACACGACTACAACATCGGCTGCCGCGTGGCAGAGAGCATGTGCGGCGGAGACGTGGAAGCGGGGAGTCTGGTGGATGAGACATGGCTGCTCGATCTGGAGCGAAAGAACTTCATGGAACTGCTAGCGACTGAGAAGACGCAGGCACGTATCGAGTACATGTTGAAGAGCGGCAAGCCGTTGCGTAATTAAATCTTGGATGAAGGGATTTTTTTGTGAAAAAGCTATTCATGCTTAAGTTGGTCTGTTTGTTGTCATTGATTGCTTCTATTGCCATTGCTGGAGAGGATACAGTTTCGTTCAAGACCGTACCTCTTGATGAGTTTATGCAAAAGCAGCTTGCAATTAAGCTGCCAATTCCAATTCCTGTGGTGGAGGCTTATCAAGAATCAAAATTGCCCGGAGCTTCAGTTGGATATTCATATTGGATGCAACCAGAAGATGTTGAAGCAGTTAAGACAACTGGCGACTTACCCTCTGAGCATGGCTATATGTATGGAAAAATTACGCAAAGTGTCGGATATGACAAGTCTAAAGACATCTTTATCGGTGTCGAAGATCCGCAGTCTTTGGCTAAAGCAAAATCGTATTTCGCTACCCTAACGTTAGAGAGATATCAATTTGATGGTCACGCGATATTGCTTGTAAAGATGGCTTCGGCTGACGCCAAAAAAATAGCGTATGCAATGTATATTGCAACGAATTTGGAAACAAATGTCGTATATATCGCTCTACGGCCGCCTCGGAATAGCGAGGAAGTTGGGGATGCACTTTTTGAATCTGCAAAAAAACATTACGTCCGCATAACTAGCGATAGTCAGTGAATAATTGCACCGATACGGGGCGTGCCACGTTTTTATTAGAGAGGTGAGCATCATGACCAAACAAGTCCAGGAAGCCTACATCGTCGCCGCCACTCGCACACCCGTTGGCAAGGCGCCGCGCGGTATGTTCCGCAACACACGGCCGGATGATCTGCTGGCGCATGTGTTGAAGGCGGTGATGGCGCAAGCGCCGTCGCTCGACCCAGCCAGCATCGGCGATGTGATCGTGGGTTGTGCGATGCCGGAGGCAGAGCAGGGCATGAACGTGGCGCGCATCTCGCTGTTGTTGGCGGGGTTGCCGAACACGGTGCCGGGTATGACCATCAACCGTTTCTGTTCTTCTGGGGTGCAGGCGGTGGCGCTGGCGGCGGATCGTATCCGTCTCGGTGAGGCGGATGTGATGATCGCGGCGGGTGTGGAAAGCATGAGTATGGTGCCGATGATGGGCAATAAGATCGCGTTCAATCCCGCCATCTTCGCCAAGAACGAGCACTACGGCATCGCTTACGGCATGGGGCTGACAGCGGAGAAGGTGGCAGAGCGTTGGAAGGTGTCGCGCGAGGCGCAGGATGCGTTCGCTTTACAGAGCCATCAGCGTGCCATTGCGGCGTTCAACAACGGTGAGTTCAAAGACGAGATCACGCCGTATCAGATCGCTGACCATGTGCCTGATATGACTACGCGTGAGGTGAGGATCAAAGCGCGCGATGTGGCGCAGGATGAAGGTCCGCGTGCGGATACGACCTTGGAAGCCTTGGGTAAGCTGAAGACGGTGTTTGCGCAAAAAGGCTCAGTGACGGCGGGCAATAGTTCGCAGATGTCGGACGGCGCAGGGGCGGTATTGTTGTGCAGCGAGGCCGCGTTGAAGCGATACAACCTGACACCTATTGGCAAATTCCACAGCTTTAGCGTGGCGGGCGTGCCGCCCGAGATCATGGGTATTGGCCCGAAAGAGGCGATTCCACTGGCATTGAAGATGGCGGGGCTGGATCTGAATCAGATGGATTGGATCGAACTCAATGAAGCATTCGCCGCCCAGTCGCTGGCTGTCATCGGCGACCTTGGCTTGAACCCGGAGATCGTCAATCCACTGGGTGGCGCGATCGCGTTGGGGCACCCACTCGGCGCAACGGGGGCGATCCGTACGGCGACATTGCTGCATGGGCTACGCCGCCGTAAACAGAAGTACGGCATGGTGACGATGTGTATCGGCACGGGTATGGGCGCGGCGGGTGTTTTCGAAGCACTTTAAATGAGGGGGTGAAGATGAATAAATTACTCGTGTTAGTCAGTGGTTTACTGCTGAGTTTGAACGTGGTAGCGCGTGACGTGGCTGATGTGCGCGTGCCTGAAACAGCACAAGTGGGTGACGCGACTTTGCAATTGAACGGAGCGGGAACTCGTACTAGGGTGATCATTGATGTGTATGTCGGTGCGCTGTATTTGGGCAAGACGACGAGTAGTGCCGATGCCGTGTTCGCGGATGCGGGTGCCAAGCGTGTGGCATTGCATATGTTGTACGGCATGAAGTCTGAGAAGCTGTTGAATGCGTTCAGAGATGCCATCGAGGCTAACCATAGTGCCGCCGAGCTAGCTTCAATCGATGCGGGGATGAAGAAGTTCTATGCCATTTTTGATTCCGTCTCGGGCGTGAGTCCTAGCGACATCATCTATCTGGACTATCTGCCCACGGTAGGTACGAAGGTGACCATCAATGGCAAAGAGCGTGGTGTGGTGGCTGGGGCGGACATCAATCGTGCTTTGCTGAAGATTTGGCTGGGTGAGAATCCGGTGCAGAACGACCTCAAGAAAGACATGCTTGGAATCAAGTAACGCTCAAGTGTCAGCAACAGTCCTTCCTGCCGAGATCGATCGGCAATCACTCAACGATAGGATCCATCATGAGGGTGGAGCGTTCGCCGATGCGGTCGCTCCAATCCAACATCAGCTGTTTTCGAGCGCGGTATTGCATCTGGGGACTTCGCAGGTCGAGAAGATGCGTGCGGTGATCGCCGCTGTGGAAGAGGTGGTGTGCAAGCCCGAATCCAATACGGCGCTCGGTGTGTTCTACGGCTACGACTTTCATGTTAACGAACAGGGCGTTCATCTCATCGAGATCAACACCAATGCGGGCGGTGCGTTCCTCAATGCAGTGTTGATAGAAAGTCAGCGTAGCAGTACGACGTCTGATGAGAATCTTGAACAGACTTTCGTCGAGATGTTCCGCAACGAATGGCGATTGATGCGTAGCGATGTGCCGCTGAAGACGATCGCCATCGTGGATGAGAACCCTGAGTCACAATTCCTCTTCCCAGAATTCCTACTGGCAAAGCAGATGTTCGAACGGGCTGGTATCACCACCTACATCGTCGATCCCGCAAAGTTGCATGTGCGTGAAGAGGAGCTTTATGTCGATGGGCAACGCATCGACCTGCTCTACAACCGTCTGACCGATTTCGACCTGACTCGCTATCCGCATATCCGTACGGCTTGGGAGATGAAGCAAGTCGTGCTGACACCAAACCCAAGCCACTATCTGCGTTATGCCGATAAACGCAAATTGGCACTATTTTCTGATGCCGGTCTGTTGCGCGCGGAAGGTGTTTCGCAATCCAATATCGATGCCTTACTGTCTGGCGTTCCCGCAACAAAGGTCGTCCGTGCTGAGGATGCCGAGCAATGGTGGGCAGAGCGCAAGCAATGGTTCTTCAAGCCTGTGAGTGGTTATGGCAGCAAGGGCGCGTATCGTGGTGACAAGATCACCAAGCGTGTGTTCGAAGAAATCATGCAGTCCGACTACGTGGCCCAACGGCTAGCCGTTCCGGGGGAATGCGCAGTCAAGGTGGGCGAGGAAATCCAATCTTTGAAATATGATGTTCGTTGCTACATCTACGATGGCCACATACAACTCATCGCGGCACGTCTATACCAAGGCCAAACCACCAACTTCCGTACCCTAGGTGGTGGTTTTGGCCTAGTCCTTCAAAAGATATAGACCGATATCTATATTTTTTTGCCTAGATATATAGGCCATTTGGCATATTGTAGTAATACTCCCGCGGGAGCAAACTGCCCCAATCAATCAGTCAATCCATACAAATTGTTGGGTTGTTCAGAACTGAGATCTCGGGGGCGATATGTTGTTGCATACCAAGCAGGCCGAAGACGTTCACGAAAGCTACTGCATCAATTCCATACAAAGGCACATCGACTTGGTGGAGCTTGTCCGTAGGTATGTCCATGGCGAATCGGATGCGCCATCCAATTGGCCATTCACTTGTCACAGCGATTGTTGGTTCGCGAAGTGGCTTCATGGGAAGGCGGGCTCGCAGGTCACCGAAATATCATCGATCGATAAGGTGTGTGCAAGTTGCGAAGAGTTCAATGAGGAAGTGGCGCAAGCGATGTTGTTGGTCAAGATGGGAAATCGCGTGGCGGCTAAAGAAAAGATACAACCAGGTGCTAGATTCTATTCTGCATCGGAAAGATATCAAGATGAATTAGTGGGGGTGCACCTGCAATATCTTTAGTCAAGCCTAAGCCAGTTATAGCGGCTAAGGATTTTCAAGTTCTGTCGATATGCTCGGGCGCGCTGACACACAAAGTCCTATGAATATATCTCGAAAACTAAGCGGAATCGGATTCCGTATCGACAAGGACAATCTGCACGTTCGCGCCGAGCAGTTGCGGACTCGGATGGCGACGTATCCATCCCTTATTTTGAGCCAAGCGGCCATTCAGCCATTATTCGTATGGATGTTTTGGGGCATGGCATCGCATGAACTGCTAATTCTGTGGTTAGCGATTTTCTATTGTATCCATGGCATCGAGCTTGTTATCTGGGCTGTGTTCAAAGAGGAGTTGAACACAGTACAAGAGTGCCTAAACTGGCATGCACGCTTCACACTATTCGCACTTGTTGCAGGCGCTATGTGGGGTGCTGCCGCATTCATTTTTTTTCCGAGTGATCCTGGTATGCAGGGGTTGTTGATTTGTGTGATGCTTGGTTTGGCAGCAGGTGCTGCGACCATGAACCCGATCCACCCGCCCTCGTTGTATAGCTATCTGAGTGGCATCATGATTCCGCTTATGTTTAGGGTTGAGATCGAAGTCAGTCCATACCATTGGATTCTATTGTTTATGCTTGTCTTGTTCACCGTGGTGATCGTTATTGCGGGGAGGGAGTTGAACAAAACCTTCATGAGATCGCTTGAACAACGTTTTGAGAATTTTGATTTGCTGCAACAACTATCTGCGCAAAAAGTAGAAATCGAGGATGCCAAGATGCGTCTTGAGATCGCTAACCTTGTTTTGAAGAACGGGAGTACTAAACTTGAAACAATGGTGCAAGAGCGGACGGCACAATTACTGCATCGTACGGAGGAGGTAGAGGCCATCAAGGAGACGACTATCCTTGCTTTGTCCTCATTGGCGGAGACGCGAGATAACGAGACGGGTAACCACATTCGACGTACCCAGAACTACATGAGGATTTTGGGTCTGCGCTTGCGCTATCATCCTCGCTTCAAGGATTTCCTCACCGCAGACAACATCGAGTTGCTCTACAAGTTGGCTCCTTTGCACGATATTGGAAAGGTCGGTATACCGGATCGAATTCTACTCAAGCCAAGCAAATTGACACCTGAAGAGTTCGAGGTGATGAAGACGCATACGACCCTTGGCGGAAATGCGATTGCGGCTGCAGAGGATAGGGTCAATACAAAAAGCTTCTTTTTGCGAATCGCGCGGCAGATTGCAATGGGGCATCACGAAAAATGGGATGGAAGCGGTTATCCATTCGGGCAAAGAGGAGACGACATTCCGATCTCGGCGCGTTTGATGGCGGTCGCTGATGTCTACGACGCGCTATTGAGTCGCCGAGTGTATAAGGCCGGGATGGGACATGCAGAGGCCGCTGCAATCATCGTCGAAGGGCGTGGAAAGCATTTCGATCCGGATGTCGTTGAAGCTTTCGTGGCGATCCAGAATGAGTTCATCGACATCGCTGAAAAATACAGCGATTTTGTTAGAGAAGGTGATTCACAAAAAAAGGCCGCTTGATTCAAGCGGCCTCATCGAAGACTCAACTGCTTATGTGATTCAACGGAACAAGTGTTTCACCAGTTCGCGTTCGCCGAGCAGTTCGGCATAACTATCCATCATGTGTTTGCGGCCAAGGTCGCTGATGGGCAGGCCTTGCACGATGGTGTAGTGACCGTTGCGGCAGGTCACGGGAAGGCCGTAGATCACGCCTTCTGGGATGCCGTAGCTGCCATCGGATGGCACGCTCATGGTGACCCAATCGTTATGGTGCGAGCGCAGTAACCAATCATGCATGTGGGCAATGGCGGAATTGGCAGCACTAGCAGCACTGCTCAAGCCGCGAGCCTCGATCACTGCCGCGCCACGTTTCTGCACGGTAGGGATGAAGCTGTTCTCGACCCAATCTTGATCCTGTAACACCTCCAATACTTTGCGGCCTCGAATCTCGCAGTTCGATAGATCGGGATACTGGGTGCCCGAGTGATTGCCCCAGACGACCATCTTCTTGATGTCTTGAATAGGCTGGAAGAGCTTTAGTGCGACCTGCGCGATGGCGCGGTTGTGGTCCAAACGCATCATGCCGCTAAAGTTGCGTGGATCGAGATCCGGCGCATTCTTCATGCAGATGAGCGCATTGGTATTGGCTGGATTGCCGACGACCAGCACTTTGACATGACGGGCAGCGACCTCATTTAGGATGCGGCCCTGTTCGGAAAATATCGCTCCATTCGCTTCTAACAAATCCTTGCGTTCCATGCCCTTGCCGCGAGGACGTGCGCCGACGAGTAGCGCAACCTCGGTGTCGCGGAAGGCGATGCGGGGATCGTCAGTGACGATGACTTGTTGCAACATGGGGAACACGCAATCTTCCAATTCCATCGCGACGCCACGCAATGCCTGCTGAGCGGCGGGGATATCCAGCAATTGCATGATGATCGGCTGTTCCTTGCCCAACATGTCGCCGTTGGCGATGCGGAACAACATGTTGTAACCGATTTGACCTGCTGCTCCGGTGATGGTGACGCGGATGGGTGCTTTCATGATGTCCTCTGTGTGGTTGAGTGCAAGAAGTATAGCGAGAAGAAGTATTGGAAATCGAACACCTGATTATTAATTTTCTCGCACATCATAGTCCGATTACTTTGCACTCGCCATGCGTAGGTGTAGGATTGCGGCCATTCGGTTTTATTGGCTTCGGAAGAAATGACAATGCAAAGAACACGTCCTAAGCACCTCGCTCTACATAAGATCAAGCTACCCCTTCCCGGCATCGTCTCCATCCTGCATCGTGTCAGTGGCGCATTGCTTTTCATCGCTCTTCCCGCGCTACTTTTCATCCTCGATCAAAGCCTGCGCTCCATCGAGACTTACACCAACCTTACCGAGGTGCTTGTGCATCCCATTTTGAAATTGGCGCTACTTGGATTGATGTGGGCTTTCTTGCATCACTTCTGTGCGGGTTTGCGCTACCTTGCCATCGATTTGCATCTGCTTTCACACATCTCTGCAGCACGCACCAGTAGCAAGTGGGTGATGTTAGTGAGCCTTTCGCTGACCATCGTGCTGGGAGCGAAGTTATGGTGAACCGTATCGTAACGGGCGCGCATTACGGTCTGCGCGACTGGTTGGTGCAACGCGTCACCGCTGTGGTGATGGCGCTCTACAGCGTTGTCGTTGTCGTGTTTCTGCTACTGCAACCCGCATTCGGTTATGACACTTGGGCGGGATTATTCTCTGGCAATCTGATGCGTACTTTCTCGATGTTGTTCCTGCTTAGCCTGTTCTATCACGTTTGGATCGGTATGCGTGACATCGTGATGGACTATGTGAAGCCAGCCAGTATTCGTTTGACCATCCATGTGTTGGTGATTTTGGCGTTGGTGTTATACGTGATCTGGTCTGTGCAGATCCTCTGGGGGCTTTAACAAATGGCGATAACGAAAAGAACCTTCGACGTAGTGGTGGTGGGTGCGGGGGGGGCAGGGATGCGCGCGGCACTCACACTTTCCGAGGCGGGTCTCAAAGTCGCTGTTTTGTCTAAAGTATTTCCCACACGTTCCCACACGGTGGCTGCACAAGGCGGTATCGCGGCATCACTCGGCAACGTCAATGAAGACAACTGGCATTGGCATATGTACGACACCGTGAAAGGTTCGGACTATCTGGGTGACCAAGATGCCATCGAATATATGTGCCGTGCAGCGCCTGAAGTGGTTTATGAATTGGAGCATTTCGGCATGCCCTTCGATCGCTTGGACAGCGGCAAGATCTATCAGCGTCCTTTCGGCGGTCACATGCAGGACTACGGGAAGAATCCTGTGCCGCGTGCTTGTGCCGCGGCCGACCGTACCGGTCATGCTTTGTTGCACACTTTGTATCAGCAGAACGTCAAAGCCAATACCAATTTCTTCGTGGAATGGATGGCACTCGATCTGATTCGCGATCAAGACGGTGACGTGTTGGGGGTGGTCGCGATGGAGATCGAGACTTCTGAAGTGATGATTCTGCAGGCACGTGCGACTTTGTTTGCAACGGGCGGTGCAGGGCGCATCTTCTCTGCCAGCACCAATGCCTACATCAATACCGGCGACGGGCTCGGTATGGCGGCACGTGCCGGTATTCCGCTGGAAGATATGGAGTTCTATCAATTCCATCCGACGGGCGTGTATGGCGCGGGTGTGCTTATCACCGAAGGTGTACGCGGCGAGGGCGGATATCTGGTGAACAAAGATGGCGAACGTTTCATGCCACGTTATGCACCAACCGCTAAAGACTTGGCGAGCCGCGACGTGGTGTCGCGTGCCATGGCGACTGAGATCAAAGAAGGCCGCGGTTGCGGCCCTCTGGGGGATCACGTCTTGCTCAAGCTCGATCACCTAGGTGATGAGGTCATTCGTCATCGACTGCCCGGTATTCGCGACATCGCACTCAAGTTCGCGCACGTCAATCCATCGCAGTCTCCTATTCCCGTGGTGCCGACGGCGCACTACATGATGGGTGGCATCCCTACCAACTATCACGGTCAAGTCGTTGCCCCGCAGGGAACAGCACCTGATGTGCCTGTACAAGGTTTCTATGCGGTAGGTGAGTGTGCTTGCGTGTCGGTACATGGAGCGAACCGCTTGGGATGCAACTCCCTACTCGACCTCATCGTGTTCGGTCGTGCCGCCGCGCGCCAGATCATCGAAGACTTGAAGGGCAATCCCAACCATAAGCCGCTTCCTGCGGATGCGACGGATCGTCCTTTGTCTCGTTTGGCACGCTTGGAAGAACAGAAGAATGGAGAGTCTGTCGCTGACGTGGGTGACGAGATGCGCAGAGTCATGCAGTTGCATTGCGGCGTGTTTCGTTTCCCCGATCTGATGGCTGAAGGTGTGAAGAAGATCCGCGAAGTGGCGGAGCGTGTGCGTCACACTGAGATCAAAGACAAGAGCAAAATCTTCAACACCGCTCGCGTCGAAGCACTTGAGTTAGATAACCTCATCGAAGTGGCGCAAGCCACCATGACTGCGGCTGAGGCGCGCAAAGAGAGCCGCGGTGCCCATGCGCGCGAGGACTTCCAGGAACGTGATGACAAGAACTGGTTGAAGCACTCTTTGTACTACAGTGAAGGGTATCGCCTCGATTACAAACCCGTGCGCCTGAAACCGCTGACCGTTGAAACCTTCCCACTCAAAGCGCGTGTCTACTGATGAAACAACCAGCCATCACTAAGCGCGATAAAACTTGCGCTAATCGGCTGGCTGTAGGAGTGAAGTGATGAAATTAAAGATCTACCGCTACAATCCAGACGTCGATACTGCCCCCTATATGCAGGATTTCGAGCTGAACATGGAATCGGGTGATGCCATGTTGCTCGATGCCTTGATGATGTTGCGTAAGCAGGACGATAGTCTGGGGTTTCGCAAATCATGCCGCGAGGGAGTATGCGGCTCTGACGCGATGAATATCAATGGACGTAACGGCTTGGCTTGCATTACTTCGCTTTCCTCGCTGAAGCAGCCTATTGAGATTCGTCCGCTGCCCGGCTTGCCGGTCATCCGCGATCTGATCGTCGATATGACGCAGTTCTTCAAGCAGTACCACTCCATCAAGCCGTATCTGGTGAACAATGATCCGCCGCCCGAGACGGAGCGTCTGCAATCACCCAAGGATCGCTTGGAGCTGGATGGTCTGTACGAGTGCATCTTGTGCGGTTGCTGCACCACATCTTGCCCGTCATTTTGGTGGAACCCGGACAAGTTCGTCGGCCCTGCGGGTCTGTTGCAAGCATATCGTTTTTTGGCGGATACGCGCGACCAAGATACGGCGGCACGTTTGGATAACCTCGAAGATCCCTATCGTCTGTTCCGTTGCCATACCATCATGAACTGTGCGGACGTGTGCCCGAAAGAGTTGAACCCGACGGAAGCTATCGGCAAGATCAAAGACATGATGGTGAAGCGCGCAGTATGAGTACGAATGATCCTGTCGAATTGCAGCGCCTACGTTGGCGTTGCCGACGTGGCTTGTTAGAGTTGGATATCGTGCTTGGGCGTTTCGTGGAGAATAGATATCCGACATTGAATGAACAGCAGCGAGCGTCTTTCGATGAGTTGTTGGATCTTGCAGACAACGATCTGTGGGATATGGTCACGGGTAGCAAAGAGCTGACACAAGCGCATCAGCGCGAGGTGTTGGATTGGTTGAAGCAAGCTTGATAGAAGTGAGGAAAAATATGGAAAACGAGCGTAGTGAGGTTCTGCAAAGCAAACGTGTCGCAACGCTGACTCTGGATGACGGTCGTAGCATCGAGTTCCCAATCTTGTCCGGTACGCTCGGTCCCGATGTCATCGACATCCGCACCTTGAGCAAGCTGGGAGTGTTCACCTACGACCCCGCGTTCTTCGCGACTTCCAGTTGCACCTCCAATATCACTTTTATCGATGGTGATGCGGGCTTGCTCTACTACCGTGGCTATCCTATCGAGCAGTTGGCGGAGAAGTCTGACTTCCTGGAAGTCTGTTATCTGCTGCTGAATGGGGAATTACCTACCGCAGAACAAAAAGCGGGGTTCAACAACAGCATCACTCATCACACCATGGTGCACGATCAGTTGGCGCGCTTCTTCAACGGCTTCCGCCGTGACGCACATCCGATGGCGGTGATGGTGGGTGTGGTGGGCGCCTTGTCTGCGTTCTATCACGATTCACTCGATATCAATAACCCGCAGCATCGTGAGATCTCCGCGCAACGCCTGTTGGCGAAGGTGCCGACCATTGCTGCGATGACGCACAAATACAGTGTCGGTGAACCGTTCATCTATCCCAAGAACAAGTTCGGTTTTGTCGAGAACTTCATGTACATGATGTTTGCAACGCCAGCAGAAGACTACGTGCCGAATCCGGTATTGGTACGTGCACTGGAACGCATCCTTATCTTGCATGCGGATCATGAGCAGAACGCATCGACCTCTACCGTGCGCTTGGCAGGTTCCAGTGGTGCAAATCCATTCGCCTGTATCGCATCGGGTATCGCTGCCTTGTGGGGGCCTGCTCACGGCGGTGCGAACGAAGCTGCATTGAAGATGCTGGAAGAGATTGGAGACACATCACGTGTCCCCGAATACGTGCAAGGTGTGAAGGACAAAAAATACAAGTTGATGGGCTTTGGGCACCGCGTCTACAAGAATATGGATCCTCGCGCTGCGGTGATGCGTCAGACATGTTACGAAGTGCTGAAAGAGCTGAACCTTGAGAACGACAAGCTGTTTGCGTTGGCGATGGAATTAGAGAAGACCGCGTTGAACGATCCATACTTCATCGAGCGCAAGCTGTATCCGAACGTGGACTTCTATTCTGGCATCGTGCTACGTGCGATCGGCATTCCTATCAATATGTTCACCGTGATCTTTGCGGTTGCTCGCACCATCGGTTGGGTATCGCAATGGAACGAGATGATCGCTGATGCCGAGCATAAAATCGGCCGTCCGCGTCAGCTTTATCGTGGCGCAGTCCGTCGCGATTATCTGCCGATGATCAAACGCTGAGTTCGGCTAGTAAACTCATGAATGCCCCCGAAAAGAACTACATGCAGGAGATGCAGGACACGTCGTTGCTGAATGGCGGCAACAACGTGTTCGTCGAAGGTCTGTATGAGGATTACCTGCGCAGCCCTGCCAGTGTGCCGGCAGAGTGGCGCAGTTATTTTGAGTCGATACAGATCGCGCAATCCCAACAAGATGTCGCCCATACGCCGATCCAGATGGGCTTTGCCATGTCGGCGCAGCGTCCAGCCGCGACTCCGCAGCGCCCTGACGAGATGCGCAAGCAGGCTTCTGTGTTGCAACTTATCAATGCCCACCGTTTTCTGGGTGTGCGTGTGGCCGATCTTGATCCTCTGAAACGACATGAAAAACATGAGGTGGTCGAACTGAATCCGGCCTACTACGGCTTGAATGAGGCAGACATGGATGCCACATTCAGCACGGGTTCGTTGGTGGGGGGTACGCGCATGACGCTGCGCGAGATCATGCGGCGACTGCGTCGTATCTATTGCAGCAGCGTCGGTGCGGAATACATGTACATCAGCAACGTCGCGCAGAAACGCTGGATACAAGCTCGGCTGGAGGGTGCAAGTGGTGAGCTTAATTACCCCGTTGAAACTAAGCGACGCATTCTTGAGCGGCTGACTGCGGCGGAAGGTCTGGAACGTTATCTGCACACAAAGTATGTGGGGCAGAAACGCTTCTCTCTAGAAGGCGGTGACACTTTGATCCCTCTGCTCGATCATCTGCTGAAACGCGCGGGTGAGTTAGGCATCAAAGAGTCGGTCATCGGTATGGCGCACCGAGGCAGATTGAACGTGCTGGTGAATACGCTGGGCAAGTTACCTTCGATGTTGTTTGAGGAATTCGAAGGGATACACCACAAGCATCTTGCTTCTGGTGATGTGAAATACCACCAAGGCTTTTCATCCGACATCGCCACGCCTGGCGGCCCCATGCACGTCACGTTGGCATTCAATCCATCTCATCTTGAGATCGTCAACCCGGTGGTGGAAGGGTCTGTGCGGGCACGGCAGCATCACCGTGGCGACCATAAGGGTACTGTGGTGCTGCCTATCTTGCTGCATGGAGATGCCGCCTTTGCAGGGCAGGGGGTGAATCAGGAAACCTTCAATCTTTCTCAAACACGCGGATATGGAACCGGCGGCACGGTGCACATCGTCATCAATAACCAGATCGGCTTTACCACCTCCGATGCGCGAGATGCGCGCTCTTCTTTGTATTGCACGGACGTGGCCAAGATCGTGGAGGCCCCCATCTTTCACGTGAATGCAGACGACCCTGAAGCGGTGTTGCATGTGACCGAGATCGCCATGGATTTTCGCATGCAGTTTGGCAAAGACGTTGTGATCGACATGGTGTGTTTCCGCAAATTGGGCCACAACGAGCAGGATGAGCCGCTGGTGACGCAACCGTTCATGTATCGCTATATCAATCAGCACCCTGGTACGCGTGCCTTGTATGCACAACGCTTGGTCGAGCAGGGGGTGTTGGAGTCGCACGAGCCGGACGAGATGGTGGCGGACTACCGGCGCGCGATGGACGAGGGGCGCAATCCACTGCCGACCGTTCCCAATGAATATAAATACGGACACACCGAGAGTTGGGTCAGATACAAGAATCCCGGTCGCTGGGATCAACCGACGATCACTTCCATTCCGCGTGAAAGATTGCAACAACTCGCCCAAAGACTGGTCGCTATTCCAGAGAATTTTAGTCTGCATTCGCGTGTGGCGAAGATCATCACTGACCGCACCGCCATGGGCAAAGGTGAGCTGTCACTGGATTGGGGCATGGCCGAGAACTTGGCCTATGCCAGCCTGGTGACGGAAGGATATCCGGTACGTTTGTCAGGCGAAGATTGCGGGCGCGGCACGTTCTTCCATCGCCATGCGGTATTGCACGACCAGAATCGTACCCAGTTCGATCAGGGCTATCACATCCCTTTGCAAAAGATTGCTCCCGATCAGGCGGATTACGTCGTCATCGACTCCATCCTGTCGGAAGAAGCGGTACTGGGTTTTGAATACGGCTACGCGACTGCCGAACCGGATTGCCTCACGCTGTGGGAAGGGCAGTTCGGCGATTTTGCGAATGGCGCGCAAGTGGTCATCGACCAGTTCATCGCGTCCGGCGAAGCGAAGTGGGGCAGATTGTGTGGATTGGTGATGTTGCTTCCACATGGCTACGAAGGACAAGGCCCGGAGCACTCCTCAGGTCGTATCGAGCGTTACCTGCAATTGTGTGCTGACTACAACATCCAGGTATGTGTGCCATCCAATTCAGCCCAGATATTCCATCTGTTACGACGTCAGATGTTGAGGCCGTACCGCAAGCCACTCATTGTATTTACTCCAAAGAGCTTGTTGCGTAGCAAGGATGCTTCTTCGCCGCTGGAAGATTTGATACACGGTGGTTTCCAAGCGGTCATACCTGAAGTGGAAAAGCTGGAAGCCAATAAGGTGCGTCGCATCATCGCCTGTAGCGGCAAGGTGTACTACGACCTCGTCAAGGCGCGGCGTGAACGCGGCATCAACGATATGGCCATCATTCGTTTGGAGCAACTCTACCCATTCCCACATGAGGATTTCTCGGCACAGATCGCTGCGTACCCGAACGCTACCGAGGTAGTGTGGTGTCAGGAAGAGCCGGGCAACCAAGGTGCTTGGCATCGCATCCAACATTACCTGCTCAGGCAGATGCGACCCGAGATGCGTCTTGATTATGCGCTACGACCTTCTTCCGCATCACCTGCGGCGGGCTATCTCGCCACTCATAATGAGCAACAGAAAGCAGTGATCGATGCTGCATTCCGTCCCGACCTTGATGTCAAGAACAACCCAGGAGCACACCATGAGCATCATTGAAGTCAAAGTTCCACAACTTTCCGAATCCGTCTCTGAAGCGACGCTGCTCACTTGGCAGAAGAAGGTGGGCGAAGCGGTGAAGGAAGGCGAAAACCTTATCGACATCGAGACCGATAAGGTCGTGCTCGAATTACCCGCGATCAAAAGTGGTGTGCTGGTGAAGATCATCAAGGTTGATGGCTCGCAAGTGGGCAGTGGTGAGGTCATCGCACAGATTGATACTGCGGCAGTCGCTCAGGTGGCGGCACCCGTAGCGGCTGCTGCCCCCCCCGCCTTAACCCAAACTGCCGCAGTTTCCCCCTCCGCCCGAAAACTAGCGCATGAACATGATGTGGATGCTGCCAGTTTGCAGGGTAGCGGCAAGCATGGCTTGGTCACCAAAGAAGACGTGCTGGGCGCGGTACAAACAAGCAAATCAACCCCCACGCCCTTGCAGGCTGCGGAAGGGTCGCTGCGTAGCAGCGGGGCACCCACCGGCGTACCCCTTGCGGGTGGAGGGGGTGGAAGCCCAATAGCGCCTGTTCAAGTGCCAGTAGGGGAACGTGCCGAACAGCGCGTGCCGATGACGCGCATCCGTCAGCGCATCGCAGAACGTTTACTGCAATCGCAACAGAACGCGGCCATTCTCACTACCTTCAATGAAGTGAACATGCAGCCCGTCATCGATCTGCGCAACAAATACAAAGACGCTTTCGAGAAAAAGCACGGCGTGAAGTTGGGCTTCTCATCCTTCTTTATCAAAGCCGCCGTCATCGCTTTGCAGAAATTTCCCGTAGTGAATGCTTCGGTGGACGGCAATGACGTAATCTATCACGGCTACTTCGATATCGGCATGGCCATCGGTAGCGAACGTGGATTGGTCGTACCCATCCTGCGCAATGCCGATCAGTTGTCGTTGGCGGACATTGAGAAACAGATTGCCGCCTTCGCTGCCCGTGCAAAAGACGGCAAGCTGACCATGGAAGAATTGAGCGGTGGCACCTTCTCCATCACTAATGGAGGTGTGTTCGGCTCCATGCTCTCCACCCCCATCATCAACCCGCCACAAAGCGCTATCTTGGGCATTCATGCGACTAAAGACCGCCCCGTGGTTGAGAACGGCCAGGTCGTCATTCGCCCCATCAACTACCTCGCGTTGTCCTATGACCATCGCATCATTGATGGGCGCGAAGCGGTGCAATTTTTGGGTACCATCAAAGAAGCTTTGGAATATCCAGGGCGCGTGTTATTGGATCTGTAAATGAATAATTTTGACGCATACCGTATTTTCGAAGAGAACGGCAAGTCCATCGGCAAGCTCGTGCAGTTGTCGCTAGACGATCTCGACGCAGGCGAGGTGGTCATACGCACTCACTACTCTGGCGTCAATTACAAAGACGCGTTGGCTGCGACGGGCGCGGGTAAGGTCATTCGTCGCTTTCCTTGCGTTGGGGGGGTGGATGTCTCCGGCGTGGTGGAGAGTTCTTTGGATGTGCGCTTCAAGGCGGGCGATCAGGTCTTGGTCACCAGCTATGACATGGGAGTGGCGCACGATGGCGGGTTCGCTGAATACGTGCGTGTGCCCGCTGATTGGGTGGTGCCGCTTCCATCAGGTCTGACATTATTCGATTCGATGGTGTTGGGTACCGCAGGATTTACGGCGGCACTAGCAATACATCGTTTGGAGCAGAACGAGCTCACTCCTGCCAAAGGTAAAGTCATCGTGACGGGCGCGACGGGCGGGGTGGGGAGCCTAGCAGTGCGCATGCTGTCGCAGCTCGGCTATCACGTGGTTGCGTTGACCAGTAAATCTTCAGAGACGGAATATCTTCGTGGGTTGGGGGCGAAAGAAGTGTTGCTGCGCAGCGATGTCGATCTCACCAGCAAACGCCCCTTGGAAAAAGCGCTATGGGCAGGCGCCTTGGATGCGGTGGGCGGCGAGACTTTGGCTTGGCTCGCCCGTACGGTGCAACAAGACGGCGCTATTGCTAGTTTTGGCAATGCGGGCGGAGCCGAATTGCACACCACGGTGTTTCCCTTCATCTTGCGGGGTGTGAAGTTGCTAGGCGTGGATTCGGCCGCGACACCGATGCCGCTACGTAAGCAGATGTGGCTACGTCTGGCGAGTGATTTGCATGTCAATGATCTCGAAAAGATCGCCCATAGAATCTCGTTGACTCAACTCCCTCAAGCTTGCTCCACGCTCATCGATGGAACATCACGTGGTCGCTAACTGGATTTAGGTTCCAGCGCCGTGAGGCGTGAGAGTTCGAGTCTCTCCTTTCGCACCAATAGGTTGTTTCAGGTAGTCTCCTTTCATCATGGTTTTCCTTCTGATGCAATTGTCATTTACGTTGTTCAATTGGCTGTAAAGGGCTATATTGCGGCCTAGGGAGCGAAGACATGTCGAATGATAACGAGAACAAGCGTGCCGTATTAGAAGCGCGTCACCATGATCCTTTTTCATATCTAGGGTTACATCAAAGCAAGTCCGAGTGGGTGTTGCGTGTATTTCAGCCATACGCTACCGAGATATCTATGCACGATGGTTCCAAGTGGCAACCATTGGAACGTGTCGATACAGCCGGCCTTTTCACTTGGCACGGCAAGACCAAGCCACCTTCGCCCTGCAAGCTTCAACTGAATTTCTTCAACCACGTGCTGGAAATGCACGATGCCTACACATTCAACACCAGTATTACCGAGCATGACCTGCACCTGTTCTCACAAGGACGGCTGGAGCAGTCGTATCGTATGCTGGGGGCGCACCATATGGAGTTGCAGGGGGTGTGGGGTGTGCGTTTCGCGGTGTGGGCACCCAATGCAGAGCGTGTCAGCGTCGTAGGTGACTTCAATGGATGGGATGGTCGTGTACATCCGATGCGCTCGCTAGGTAGCAGCGGTGTGTGGGAGATGTTCGTGCCGGACATCGGTCTGGGCGAGTTCTATAAATTCGAATTGCGTAATCGCCATACCAGTGAATTGCTGACCAAGACCGATCCTTACGGCTTTAGTTTTGAGATGCGCCCAGGCACAGCCTCTCGCGTGACCACGCTGGATGGATTTGCATGGAACGATAAAGCATGGATGGAGCAGCGCGCCGTGCAAGATTGGCAGCATCTGCCGCTGAATATCTACGAGATTCATGCGGGTTCATGGCGCAAACATTGGGATGGGCGGTTCTATAATTTCCGCGAACTCGCAGAGAGTCTCATTCCTTATGTTCAGGAGATGGGATTCACTCATATCGAGTTGATGCCGATCAGCGAACATCCGCTGGATGAGTCGTGGGGCTATCAGACCACGGGTTATTTCGGCGTCACTAGCCGTTTCGGTACGCCAGATGATTTCCGCTATTTTGTAGATGCCTGCCATACAGCGGGTATTGGCGTTCTGCTGGACTGGGTTCCAGCGCATTTTCCTAAAGATGCGTTTGCATTGGCACGTTTTGACGGCACGGCCTTGTATGAGCACGAAGACCCACGTTTGGGCGAACACCAAGATTGGGGCACGCTGATATTCAACTATGGTCGCAACGAAGTGCGCAACTTCTTGCTGGCCAATGCGCATTTTTGGTTGAGTGAGTTCCACATCGATGGAGTGCGTGTGGATGCCGTTGCTTCAATGTTGTATCTAGACTATTCGCGTAATGAAGGGCAGTGGCTACCGAATAAATACGGTGGACGTGAGAACCTTGAAGCCGTGGATTTTTTCCGCGAACTTAATGTGATGACGCATCAGCATTTCCCGGGAACCTTGACCATCGCAGAAGAATCGACCTCATGGCCGATGGTGTCGCGCCCAACCTATCTGGGAGGCCTTGGCTTCTCGATGAAGTGGAACATGGGTTGGATGAACGACACGCTGTCCTATATCGAGAACGACCCGGTGCATCGGCGTTATCACCAGAACATGCTGACGTTCGGCCAGCTTTATAGCTACACCGAGAATTTCGTGCTGCCGTTCTCGCATGATGAGGTGGTGCATGGGAAGCACTCATTGCTCGATAAGATGCCGGGTGACGGATGGCAAAAATTCGCCAACCTGCGTCTGTTGTTCACCTATCAGATGACCAATCCAGGCAAGAAACTCAACTTCATGGGTAATGAGCTCGCCCAAGGGCAGGAGTGGAAGGTGGGCGGAGAGATCGATTGGTATCTTCTGGGGCGTAACGAACACAGCGGTGTGAAGGCGATGGTGCGAGACGTGAATCGTTTGTATCGCGATGTGCCCGCGCTGCATCAACTCGATTTTTCTCACGAAGGATTTGAATGGGTGGATTGCAACAATGCAGACCAGTCTTTGCTGATTTTCCGCCGTATGGCACGCGATGGTTCTTATGTCATCGTGGCACTGAATTTCACCCCAGTTCCGCGCGAGGCATACCGTATCGGCGTGCCTAACAAAGGTGGATTCCGTGAGATATTCAATAGTGATTCGCACTTTTACGGCGGGTCAAACATGGGTAATGGATTCGGCTTGTATTCAAGCGACGTCGCAAGTCATGGGCATGAGCAGTCGATAGAGGTGACGTTACCGCCACTATCGGGCATCGTGCTCGAAAGGATGCGCTGATTCGACTGGCGTTAGTAACGTATAGAACAAATACAAATGTAAGCAGGGTTAGATAGGTTCTGATATGTCTCAATTGACTCAATCTTCAGCATGGCAAGCCCTGCAAAAACACAGACAATCCTTACTGCAATTCTCACTGCGTGAGGCATTCGTCTCTGATCCAAAGCGGTTCGAGCGTTTCTCTTTGCGCTTGGATGATCTGTTGCTGGACTATTCCAAGAATCTGATCACACAAGATACGATGCCGTTGCTGATGGAGTTGGCTCGTCAAGCGAAGGTGGAGGCTTGGCGCGAAAAGATGTTCTCTGGTGAGAAGATCAATTTCACCGAGAATCGCGCTGTGTTGCATACCGCATTGCGGGCAGCGACTGATACCAGGCACCCCCCGTTACGAGTTGAAAAATCTGATGTGCTGACGGGCATTCGCCACGTTCTTGAGAAGATGCGCTTGTTCAGCAACAGCGTGCGCAACGGCGTGTGGCGTGGATATACCGGCAAGCCCATCACCGATGTGGTGAACATCGGCATCGGCGGTTCCTTCCTCGGGCCGTTGATGGTGTGCCAAGCATTGCAGCCTTACTCGAGCCCTAAGTTGCGCGCGCATTTCGTCTCCAACGTGGATGGCGCAGACATCGCAACCAAACTAGCCTTGCTGGATCCCGAGACCACGCTGTTCATCATTGCCTCCAAGACCTTCACCACGCAGGAGACGCTGATGAACGCGCGCTCGGCGAAAGAGTGGCTCTTAAGCCATGCGAACGATCAGAAGCAAGTCGCGAAGCATTTCGTTGCACTATCCACCAATGCGAAATTGGTAACGGACTTTGGTATCGATCCCTCAAACATGTTCGAGTTCTCGGACTGGGTCGGCGGGCGTTATTCGCTGTGGTCTTCCATCGGCCTGTCCATCGCCTTGTATGTTGGTATGGATAAGTTCGAAGAGCTGCTGATAGGCGGCTATGACATGGATGTGCATTTCCGTGAGGCACCGCTGGAGCAGAACATGCCCGTCATCATGGCGCTGATCGGTCTGTGGTATCGCAATTTCTTCGACGCGACCAGCTACGCCATCCTGCCTTATGACCAGTCGCTTGAATCCTTCATGGCGTATTTTCAGCAAGCCGACATGGAGAGCAACGGCAAGAGCGTCGATCGTCAAGGCAATGCCGTGGATTATGAGACGGGCCCTGTGTTGTGGGGTGGTACGGGGACGAACGGTCAACATGCCTACTATCAATTGATCCACCAGGGCACGCAGATGATCCCAGCGGATTTCATCGCGCCAGCACGTAGCCAGCATCCGATCGGTGAGCATCACGCGACCTTGCTGTCGAACTATTTCGCACAAGCCGAAGCGTTGATGAAAGGCAAGACAGCGGCGGAAGCACGCGCTGAATTGGAATCTTCCGGTATGGATGCCGCTGCTATCGAGATTTTGTTGCCGCACAAGGTGTTTGCAGGTAACAAGCCGACCAATTCCATCATGTTTGATCTGCTGACACCACGCACCTTGGGACGCTTGGTCGCGCTGTATGAACACAAGATTTTCGTGCAAGGCATCATCTGGAACCTCAACTCATACGACCAATGGGGCGTCGAGCTGGGCAAGCAGTTGGCGGCGCATATCCAGCCTGAGTTGCGCGGTGCGGAGACCGTCACCTCGCATGACGCTTCCACTAATGGCCTCATCAATTACTACAAATCATTGGCGAGAAAATCATGACGCGCATCCTGTTTGCCACTTCTGAAGTGCATCCGCTCATCAAGACCGGTGGCTTGGCGGATGTGAGCGCATCGCTTCCTGCCGCCTTGCAGGAGTTGGGGCAGGATGTCCGCTTGTTAATACCCGGGTACACCCAGGTCCTCGATGCGCTGACCTCGAAAAAGACGGTGGCGACGTTCACCGTGTTCGCGGGTCAGCCGCAGGTGAAGCTGTTGAGTGCAAAGATGCCCGGCACCAATGTGCCTGTTTACGTTTTAGATGCGCCCCAGTATTTCTGTCGAGTGGCAGGCCCTTATCAATATCATCTCGGTGGCGATTGGCCGGACAATCCCATGCGCTTCGGCATGCTGTCCAAAGTGGCGGCGATGCTGGGTAGTCCGGCATCGCCCGTCGATTGGCAGGCTGATCTGGTGCATTGCAACGACTGGCAGACAGGATTGACACCCGCCTATCTTCAGATGATGGATCAGCCGCGTGCGCGTAGCGTGATGACGGTGCACAACATCGCCTTCCAGGGTAATTTCGATCGTGATTGGATCAAGGCGTTGGAGATACCTTTATCCATGTTTCACATGAATGGCGTTGAGTTCCACGGCAATCTGTCTTTCCTCAAATCGGGTCTGCAATATGCGGATCGCATCGTCACCGTCAGTCCGACCTATGCGCATGAGATACAAGCGACCGAGATGGGTTACGGCATGCAAGGTTTGCTCACGGCGCGTCGTCTGGATGTGAGCGGCATCCTGAATGGTATCGACGAGGATGAATGGAATTCCGCAACAGACAAGCATCTGGAAGTGAATTACGACGAGCATGACCTATCGAAGAAGACGCAGGGTAAATTGGCTCTACAAAAGCGCCTGGGTTTGGAGGTTAACGGGAATGTGCCGTTGCTGGGCGTGGTCAGCCGTTTGACGTTTCAGAAAGGGCTGGACCTGTTGCTCGAATGTTTGCCCACACTATTGGAGAGCGGTGCGCAATTGGCTGTATTGGGAAGTGGGGATGCAGAATTCGAGCGTCGTTATCTGCAATTGGCACAACGTTATGCGGGACGCGTGTCCGTCACCATCGGATTCAACGAAGCCTTGTCACACCAGATTATGGCAGGAGCGGATATCTTTCTGATGCCATCCCGTTTTGAACCGTGCGGCCTGAATCAGATGTATGGCATGCGCTACGGAACACCCCCGGTAGTCAGAAGGACTGGGGGCTTGGCCGATTCTGTGACGAACGCCAGCTTGGATGGCGGCACGGGTTTCGTGTTCGACGACCCGGGCGCACAAGCGCTGCAGCAGACCATCAAGTGGGCGATCGAGTGTTATCGCGACCCGAACACTTTCCGTCGTATCCAACTCAGCGGTATGCATCGCGATGTGGGGTGGAGACACAGCGCGCAACTGTATCTCGACCTTTATGAAGACATTCTTAAGAACAAACAGGGTAAGTAAATAACAGGGAGAGCAACATGGCACAGGACATGCATTCACCACGTTTCATCAGCGCACTCACAAAGAATACTGTCGCATTGGTCTTGGCCGGCGGCAGGGGAAGTCGCCTGCATAATCTGACCGACTGGAACGCCAAGCCGGCCGTGCAGTTCGGCGGCAAGTTCCGCATCATCGATTTTCCTCTGTCCAATTGTATGAACTCGGGTATCCGCCGCATCGGTGTGGTGACGCAATACAAGGCGCACAGCCTGATCGAGCACATTCAAAAGGGATGGGGTTTCCTGCGCGGTGAGTTCAACGAATTCGTTGCCTTGTTGCCAGCACAACAGCGTATCCAGGAAGAGTGGTATCGCGGCACGGCGGATGCGGTGTTCCAGAACATCGACATCTTGCGTGGGTACAACCCCGAGTACATCGTCATCCTGGCGGGCGATCATATCTACAAGATGGACTATGGCGAGATGCTGGCTGCGCACGTGCGCAGCGAAGCCGATATGACCATCGGTTGTATCGAGGTGTCAGTGGAAGAGGCGACAGGTTTCGGAGTGATGACGGTGAATGAAGAAGACCGCATCGTGAAGTTCACCGAGAAGCCTGCCAATCCAACGGAGTTGCCCGGCAAGCCGGGTCGTGCGCTGGCGAGCATGGGTATCTACGTGTTCAATTCCAAATTCCTGTACGAGCAACTGGTGCGCGATGCAGATACCAAGTCGTCCACGCATGACTTCGGTCACGACATCATTCCTTATCTGATCGAGCGCTATCGCGTCTATGCCCATCGTTACGAGCATAGCTGTGTGGGTGTCAAGGAAGGTAGTCAAGCGTACTGGCGTGACGTGGGAACCATCGATGCCTATTGGGAAGCCAATATGGAGATGGTCAACGTCGTTCCCGATTTGGACCTGTACGATAAGAATTGGCCTATCTGGACTTATCAGGAACAATTGCCGCCGGCCAAGTTCGTTTTCAATGATGAAGACAGGCGCGGAGAAGCCATCGACTCCATGGTGTCCGGGGGGTGCATCATCAGCGGCGCACGCGTTCAACACACATTGTTGTTCTCGGATGTTCGGGTGGGTGAGCGCAGTGCAGTGACGGATTCGGTGATCTTGTCCGGCTGCCGCATTGGCAAGAATGTGAAGCTGCACCGCGTGGTGTTGGATAACAGGTGCGAGATCCCGGACGGGATGCAGATCGGTTTCGACCGCGAAGAGGATACGAAACGCTTCCATGTCTCAAAGAATGGGATCACCTTAGTGACACCGGATATGCTGGGGCAGTCCATTCATCACGTTCGATAAGAATCAACAACGGAAATATCTATGCCGCATCGAAACAACGTCAAGAAGACATCAGAGAAGAAACTGCAACTCGTTCTGTGCTGGCACATGCATCAGCCGGACTACCGTAATTATCTGACCGGCGAATTCGTCCTGCCTTGGACCTATCTGCATGCCATGAAGGATTACACCGACATGGCCTACCATTTGGAGAAACATCCCAAGGCCAAGGCGGTGGTGAATTTCGTGCCTATCTTGGTCGAGCAATTGCTCGACTACGAGCAGCAGTTCAAATCCGGCAAGGTGAAAGACGGCTTGCTTAAGATGTTGTGCATGGAACGGCTGGATGATCTGGACGAGCCGGATCGTTTGCACATCCTGGATAGTTGCTTCAAGAACAATCACGGCAAGATGTTGCAACCGTACCGTGCCTACCAACATCTGTACGATCTGCAAAAGATGATGGAAGGTCGCGGGCGGGAGACGGTGACCTACCTGTCAGGCCAATACATGGCAGACCTGTTGGTCTGGTATCACTTGGTGTGGATGGGCGAGAGCGTGCGTCGTGAGAACGAGGTCATCGCCCGCCTGATGACCAAAGGTAGCCAGTTCAGTTATTCCGAACGTATGGAGCTGTTCGATCTGATCGGTGAATTGATCGCAGGCGTGATCCCTCGATATAAGAAACTCTCGGATCGCGGACAGGTCGAGATATCCACCACGCCTTATAACCATCCCATCTTGCCCTTGCTGTTGGATTTCAATTCTGCACGCGAGAGCGAGCCGAATGCGCCGCTACCGCAGGCCGGTTACTACCCGGGCGGATTGCGTCGGGCACAAGCGCATCTGGCCAAAGCGGTGGAAAGCCACCAGCGACATTTTGGTGTCAAGCCGAACGGGATGTGGCCGTCTGAAGGAAGTCTCTCGCGACCTACATTGAAGTTGCTGGGGGAGCACGGATGCAAATGGACTGCGACAGGGCAGGCCGTGCTGGCGCACAGTTTGCAGAGAGAATCCAACGGCCACAGTCTGCCAGACAAATCAGCTTATCTCTACAAACCCTACGTGATGGAAGATATGGCAAAGCCGGTGTATTGCTTTTTCCGTGACGACCAATTGTCGGATCGAATCGGTTTCGAGTATGCCAAGTGGAAGGGTGACGATGCGGCAGCAGATATGGTGCATCACTTGGAGGAGATATACCGCAACTCTCACGGTGAGCATGACCCGGTCGTGTCGGTGATTCTGGACGGTGAGAACGCGTGGGAATATTTCCCCTATAACGGTTACTACTTCCTGTCCGAGTTGTATTCAAAATTAGAGAAACATCCTTTCATACAAACCACCACGTTCGATGAGTGCGTGAAGGGTATCGAGTCCAAAAAATCGACTGCCGAGACCGGTAAATTGAAGCAACTGGTCTCTGGTAGTTGGGTCTACGGCACGTTCAGCACATGGATCGGTTCGCCCGACAAGAATCGCGGCTGGGATCTGCTGTGCGAGGCTAAGCGCAGCTACGACATCGTGACCAACAGCGGGCGTCTGAACGCCGAAGAACTGCGCCTTGCGACCGAGCAGTTGGCTGATTGCGAAGGCTCGGACTGGTTCTGGTGGTTCGGTGATTACAACTCGGCACAGAGCGTGTCTTCTTTCGATCTCTTGTTCCGTCAGAACCTGGCTAATCTCTATCGCTTGCTCAAATTGCCAGCACCTGTCGATTTGCAGCATGTCATCAGCGTTGGCGGCGGCGACCCGGCTGCAGGTGGCACGATGCGCCGCACTGATGGGGCTTGATCGGTGTCTGATATTTTCATCGGCATCGACGTAGGAGGGACCAACTTCCGTCTCGGTGTCGTTCAAGACTTGCGGGTAATCTGGGAGAAGCGTTTTCCAGCGGATTTTTCTGGCGTGTGTCGTAGGCAATCAGCCGCAGAGGCATTGGAAACCATCACTGCCACGTTGAACGACGCTGTGTCCGAGGCGCGAGCTGCTTATCCGGTCATTCGCGCCATCGGAATCGGTTTTCCCGGTTTCATCGCCCCCTCAACAAAACACGTCATCTCTTCCCCCAACCTTCCTCATCTGTCGAATGCGGACATCGTCACTCCCTTGGAACGACGCACTGGTCTTTCCGTTGCATTGGAGAATGATGCTTCTGCTGCAGCCTATGGTGAGTTTGTGCTGTCTCCACAAAGTAACGGCGATCTCATCTACCTCGGTCTGGGCACGGGTGTCGGCGGCGGGTTAGTGTTGCAAGGCAAGTTGCATGGGGGCGTGCATGGCGTCGCTATGGAGATCGGGCATCTCACGGTCGAGCGCGGAGGTCGTTTGTGTGGATGTGGCAATCGGGGGTGCTTGGAGCAATACGCCTCAACCAATGGGGTGGTGCAGACCTATGCCGAGCTGACGGGTAAGACCCTCAGTGCCTATGACATCGCACAGGCGGCGCAACAGAAAGAAAACGTAGCAATCAGCGCCTTTGAGCGGGCGGGTGAATATCTCGCCGGCGCATTGGCTCATATCGCCAAAGTCGTTGATGTGAGTGATGTGGTCATCGGTGGCGGCATGAGTGCCTCATGGTCATTGATGCAAGTGACGTTCGAGAGGCGCTTGAGCGAAGACCTCATCCCCGCATTGCGTGGCAAGGTGAAAGTCCGCCTTTCTCAGGCGCAAGACCAAGCCGGCATCATCGGTGCGGCCATGCTTGCAGGTCGTCAAGGCTAATCTGTGCTGGGTTGGGGGCGGTAAGTTTGGTAGAATCCCGCCCCTAATTTATCGACCCGTCCCAGGAAGTTATCGTGAATACGCCTATCAATCCCGCTATCCCAAAACAACACAGTATCTTGAAGATGCCCGCATTGGGCACCGACTCCATCAGCGTGATGGAAGATTTTCGTCGCTATTTTAGCCATACCCTGGGGTGGGAGAAGTCCACGTTGTCCGGTTATCCGGTCTATTCCTCGCTTTCGTCCACGTTGCGCGATCGCCTGATCGAGCGTTGGCGGAACACCCAACGTGCCTATGACGAGTCGGAATGCAAGCAGGCCTACTATTTGTCGCTCGAATTTCTGATGGGTCGTGCGATGGGTAACGCCATGCTGAATCTGGACATGCAGCAAGAAGTCGTAGAGGCGATGCACAACTTTGGCGTTGCATTGGAAGATGTGCAGGATCAGGAAAGCGATGCTGGTCTGGGCAACGGCGGTTTGGGGCGTTTGGCTGCGTGTTTCTTGGATAGCTGTGCTACGTTGCAACTGCCCGTGACGGGCTATGGTTTGCGTTATGAGTACGGGATGTTCCGTCAGCGCCTTGAGAATGGTGCGCAGTTGGAGGACCCGGATCACTGGCTACGCAACGGCAATCCTTGGGAGATCGAGCGTCCTGAGTACGCGGTACGTATCAAGTTTGGTGGTCGTAGCGAGTTGTTCAAGGATGTCGACAGCAAGCTGCATGCACGCTGGGTCGATACGCAGGATGTGATGGCGGTGCCATTCGATATGCCCATCCCAGGCTATCGCAATGGCACAGTGAACACACTGCGTCTGTGGAAATCCACGGCGACGGACGAGTTCAATCTGGAAGAGTTCAATGCAGGCAGTTACACCGAAGCCGTTGCAGCGAAGAATGCGGCGGAGCACATCACCATGGTGCTGTATCCCAATGATGCCAGCGAGAACGGTAAAGAGTTGCGTCTGCGCCAGCAATATCTGTTGGCTTCCGCCAGCCTACAAGATGTGTTGCGCCGTTGGGTGGGCAAGCATGGCAAGGATTTCACCCATTTCGCCGAGAAGAACGCGTTCCAATTGAACGATACGCACCCGACCTGCTCTGTGGCCGAGCTGATGCGTCTGCTGATGGATGAGCAAGGTATGGGTTGGGATGCGGCGTGGAAGATCACTAGCAAGACCATGGCTTACACCAACCACACTCTATTGCCAGAAGCATTAGAGAAGTGGCCTGTGAGCATGTTCGGTCGTCTATTGCCACGCTTGCTTGAGATCATCTACGAGATCAATGCGCGTTATTTGGCTGAAGTGGCTTTGCGTTGGCCGGGTGATGTGGTGCGTCAGGGCCGCATGTCCATCATCGAAGAAGGTCATGTGCCACATGTGCGTATGGCCTATCTGGCCGTGGTTGCGTGTCACTCAGTCAATGGTGTCGCAGAACTGCACTCCAAGTTGTTGCAACAACATCTGTTCCACGATTTCTATGAGTTGTGGCCTGCCAAGTTCAACAACAAGACCAACGGAGTGACGCCGCGCCGCTGGGTGGCTTGGAGCAATCCAGCCATGAGTGAGTTGATCGACAACACCATCGGCGAAGAATGGCGTACGGACTTGTCCAAGTTGAGCGAGCTGACTAAGTTCGCTGAGAACAAGGCGTTCCGTGCCCAATGGCGTGCGATCAAACTGGGCAACAAAGAGCGTCTCGCTGAGTTGGTTGAGCGTGATTGCGGGGTGAAGTTCGATACCAATGCGATGTTCGATGTGCAGGTGAAGCGTATACACGAATACAAGCGCCAATTATTGAACGTGCTCCACGTCATCCATCTGTATGACCGCATCAAGCGCGGTGATACACAGAATTGGACGCCGCGTTGCGTACTCATCGGTGGCAAGGCGGCACCTGGTTATGTGATGGCGAAACGCACCATCCGCTTGGTGACGGCGGTAGCTGAGATCATCAATCAAGACCCGGATACCAAAGGACTGTTGCAACTGGTCTTCTTGCCTGATTACCGCGTCACGGCGATGGAGATCATCGCGCCCGCAGCAGATCTGTCCGAGCAGATATCGACAGCGGGTAAGGAAGCTTCGGGTACGGGCAACATGAAGTTCATGATGAACGGTGCCTTGACTATTGGCACCTTGGACGGTGCCAACATCGAGATCCGCGAAGAGGCGGGTGACGATAACTTCTTCTTGTTTGGCTTGACTGCTGAACAGGTCGAGGCGACTCGCGGTCATTACGATCCAACTGCTATCGTCAATGCGGACGAAGATCTGAAGCGTGTCATCCAGCTACTAAGAAGCAATCATTTCAACCTGTTCGAGCCGGGCTTGTTTGAGCCTATCCTGCAATCCATCCTGAATCCGCACGACCCTTGGCTGACGCTGGCGGATTTCCGCAGCTATGTTGACGCGCAGAAGCGCGTGGATGCGGCTTATCAGGATGAGGAGAATTGGACGCGCATGAGCATCATCAATACCGCGACCAGCGGCAAGTTCTCGAGTGACCGCACCATCATGGATTACAACCGCGATGTTTGGCACTTGCCACAGGTGAAGGCGCATCAATAGTAGGTCGGTGGGCGGGTCATTGCGCCCGCTTTCATGTATCATTCGCCACCTGTTTTTGTTCCCGAAGTCTCTCTAATTGAAGGAAGTATCCGTATGTCTAATGTAGAAACCCTAGGCGGATTGCAGCGTCGTTTGAATGCATCCATCCCACAACAGATCATCCGTGGCGAAGTCGAGAATCGCTTAAAGCGCTTGGGCCGTACCGCCAAAGTGCACGGTTTTCGCCCGGGCAAGGTTCCCTTCAAGGTGTTGGAGCAACAATACGGTCTTGGAGTGCAGCAAGAGGTATTGGGCGACAGCCTGCAACGCTCTTTCGCTGAAGCGGCTATCGCAAACAAGTTGCAAGTGGCCGGTTATCCCCAGTTTGAGATCAAAACCAACGATTTGAATGCGCCTGAGATTGAGTTCAGTGCGACCTTCGAAGTCTATCCGGAAGTGACGATCGGCAACATTGGTGGCGAGAGCGTGACGCGTGCCACATTCGAGCTGACCGAAGCGGATGTCGATGCGACCATCGCAACCCTACGCAAGCAACGTGCAGAGTTCAAAAAGACTGACCGTGCCGCGCAGAAGGACGACCAAGTCAAGATCGACTTCGTGGGTACTTTGAATGGTGAGAAGTTCGAAGGCGGTGAAGCGAAAGACTTTACCGTCGTGCCGGGCGCGGGCCGTATGTTGCCCGAGTTCGAAGCGGCTGTTGTGGGCATGAAAGCGAACGAGACCAAGTCCTTCGATATGACCTTCCCGCAGGATTATCACGGCAAGGATGTGGCGGGTAAACAAGTCACTTTCACCATCACTGCGCACAGCGTGGAAGAGCCAGTTCTGCCAGAAGTGAACACCGAGTTCGCCAAGGCGATGGGTGTGGCGGAGGGTGATGTCGAGAAATTGAAGCAAGAGATTCGCGACAACATCGGCCGTGAAGCGCAACGTCGCGTCAAAGTGCGCAACAAAGACAGCGCGATGGAAGTATTGCTGAAAGTGGCTCAATTGGAAGTGCCTAAAGCCTTGTTGGATAGCGAATCAGAACGCCTGATGGAGCAGACACTGCAAGACATGGGGCAGCGCGGAATGAAGATCCCTAAAGGCATGAAGTTGCCAGTTGACATGTTCGCTGAGCGTGCGACCAAGCGCGTCAAGTTGGGTTTGATCTTGGCCGAGTTGGTGAAGAAACATGAGCTGAGCGCTAAACCGGATCAAGTGACTGCGCTGATCGAAGAATACGCCTTGAGCTTCGAGCGCCCTGAAGAAGTCAGGTCTTGGTATCGTGCGGATGCTTCCCGTATGCGTGAAGTGGAGAACTTGGTGCTGGAAGACAACGTAGTGGCATGGGTGATGGCGGGCGCGAAAGTGAACGACCAAACCGTAGCCCTGAACGACTTGATGGGAGAGTAAGCATGCTATTCGACGCGACAAATAAGTTGATTGAACCACAGGATTCGGGACTTGTTCCGATGGTGGTTGAGACCAGTGGTCGCGGCGAACGTGCCTACGACATCTTTTCGCGCCTGCTGAAAGAGCGTGTCATCTTCTTGGTTGGCCCGATCAATGATCATGTTGCCAATCTGGTGGTGGCACAGTTGTTGTTCTTGGAGTCGGAGAATCCTGAAAAGGACATACATCTGTACATCAATTCGCCTGGAGGTTCGATCTCGGCGGGGATGGCGATCTACGACACCATGCAGTTCATCAAGCCACAAGTGTCGACTTTGTGTATTGGCATGGCGGCTTCCATGGGTGCTTTCCTGTTGCAAGCGGGTGCCAAGGGCAAACGCTTCGCTTTGCCCAACTCGACTGTGATGATCCATCAGCCGTTTCCAAGGTCAGGCAACGGATATCGAGATCCATGCCAAGTACATCTTGAGTCTGCGTGAACAACTGTACAAATTGATGGCGCACCATACTG
Organism: Gallionellaceae bacterium; assembly: GCA_006218055.1. Classification (GTDB taxonomy): domain Bacteria; phylum Pseudomonadota; class Gammaproteobacteria; order Burkholderiales; family Gallionellaceae; genus Sideroxyarcus. The sequence continues at coordinate 16,403 of VBWD01000007.1, read as the reverse complement.
GCCGTACGGTAGAAGAAATCGCACGTGATAGTGAGCGCGATAACTTCCTTCCTGCGCAAGCGGCGTTGGAATATGGCTTGATCGACCAAGTGTTGGATAAGCGGGCTTAATTTTGAAGCTGCCTATTGATTAAGGCGGAGGTGATGATGACAACGGATAAGAACAAGGGTGACAAGCTGTTGTATTGCTCGTTCTGTGGCAAGAGCCAGCACGAGGTGCGCAAGCTGATCGCAGGGCCGTCGGTGTTCGTATGTGACGAATGCATCGCCTTGTGTAACGACATCATCAAGGAAGAAGCGCAGACTGCTATCGGGGCTGAGAAGACGGACAAGAACGACCTCCCTGTGCCGCATGAGATATGTGAGCGTTTGGACGAATATGTGATCGGCCAGCGTCAAGCGAAGAAGATCCTTTCAGTGGCGGTGTACAACCATTACAAGCGTCTGAAATACAAGAACGACGATGGTGTCGAACTGGCCAAGAGCAACATCCTCTTGGTGGGGCCAACGGGTTCCGGCAAGACTTTATTGGCTCAGACCTTGGCTCGTCTGTTGAATGTGCCGTTCGTGATGGCCGATGCGACTACGCTGACCGAAGCGGGTTATGTGGGCGAGGATGTCGAGAACATCATCCAGAAGCTGTTGCAAGCCTGTGAATATGATGTGGAGAAGGCTCAGCGCGGCATCGTCTATATCGATGAGATCGACAAGATATCACGCAAGTCAGACAACCCATCCATTACGCGCGACGTGTCGGGCGAAGGTGTGCAGCAAGCACTGCTCAAACTCATCGAAGGCACCAAGGCCTCCATTCCGCCACAAGGTGGGCGCAAACATCCGAACACCGAGTTCCTGCAAGTAGACACCACGAACATACTGTTCATCTGCGGTGGCGCGTTCGACGGTCTGGAGAAGGTCATCCTCAATCGCTCTGAAAAGGTGGGGATTGGCTTCTCAGCAAATTTGGCCAAGCGCAAAGATGACAAGGATATCGGCACGGTGTTGCATGGTGTCGAGCCGGAAGACCTGATCAAATTTGGTTTGATTCCCGAGTTCGTCGGTCGTTTGCCTGTGGTGGCGACATTGGAGGGGTTAGATGAGGCGGCGCTGATCCAGATCCTGTCGGAGCCTAAGAACGCTTTGACCAAGCAATATCAAAAACTCTTCGCGTTGGAAGGTGTTGAGTTGGAGTTTCGTGAGGGTGTGTTGAATGCCATTGCGAAGAAGGCGCTGGCACGTAAGACGGGTGCTCGTGGCCTACGTTCGATTTTGGAACAAGCCTTGTTGGACACCATGTTCGACCTGCCTTCTGAGTCGAATGTGAGCAAGGTCGTGCTGGACGAGAACGGTGCAGGTGATATCAAACCCATCGTGATTTACGCGGATGAACCCAAGGTCGCTTAAGGCCAATTGGGTAGCGGGGACTTGAACTCTTGATTTGTGTCCCCATTTCGCTCTTAACCTAACTGAGAGTAACCGCCATGTCTGAATTCGATCCCATTCCTACCAACGTGGATTTATATCCCTTGTTGCCTCTGCGCGACGTGGTGGTGTTTCCGCACATGGTTATCCCGTTGTTTGTGGGGCGTGCCAAATCCATCAAGGCGCTTGAGGCGGCGATGGAAGCAGGTAAGAGCATCGTGTTGGTTGCCCAAAAATCTGCTGCCAAAGATGAGCCTGCGACGGAAGACATCTATCGCATCGGCAGTATCGCTAACATCTTGCAGATGTTGAAGTTGCCCGACGGTACCGTGAAGGTGTTGGTGGAAGGCACGCAGCGTGCCAAGGTGCTCAAGATATTCGACGACAAGTCGCATCTGGATGCGGAGATCATGCCCGTACCTGCGGACGAGAACATCGGCAATGAAGCAGAAGCGATGCGTCGTGCACTCATCAGTCAATTCGACCAATACGTCAAACTCAACAAGAAGATCCCGCCTGAAATATTGACTTCCCTTGCGGGCATTGATGATGCGGGTCGCTTGGCTGATACCATCGCTGCGCATCTGCCGCTCAAGTTGGAGCAGAAACAAGAAGTGCTTGAGATATTCGATGTGCGTCTGCGTCTTGAACATCTGCTTGGCCTACTCGAAGCCGAGTTGGACATCATGCAGGTTGAGAAGCGTATCCGTGGGCGCGTGAAACGTCAGATGGAAAAGAGCCAGCGCGAGTACTACCTGAACGAGCAAGTCAAAGCCATCCAGAAAGAATTGGGCGAGGGCGAAGACGGTGCAGATATCGAAGAGATCGAGAAGAAGATCAAAGCGGCGCATATGCCCAAGGATGCGCGAGCCAAGGCTGAAGCTGAATTGAAGAAGCTGCGCTTGATGTCGCCCATGTCGGCTGAAGCGACGGTGGTACGCAACTACATCGATATCCTTGTCGGACTGCCTTGGAAGAAGAAGACCAAGATCGACACCCAACTTAAACATGCAGAAGATATTTTGGAAGCCGATCACTACGGTTTGGAAAAGGTCAAAGAGCGTATCGTTGAGTATCTGGCTGTGCAGCAACGTGTCGAAAAGATGAAGGCGCCAATCTTGTGTCTAGTTGGCCCCCCCGGTGTCGGCAAGACATCGCTGGGGCAGTCCATCGCGCGCGCCACCAATCGTAAGTTCGTGCGCATGTCGCTGGGCGGTGTGCGTGACGAGTCCGAGATTCGCGGTCACCGTCGCACTTACATCGGCTCCATGCCCGGCAAGATATTGCAGAACATGAGCAAGGTCGGCGTGAAGAACCCATTGTTCCTCCTGGATGAAGTCGACAAGATGGGGCAGGATTTCCGTGGCGACCCTTCTTCTGCTTTGTTGGAGGTGCTCGATCCAGAACAGAACAACACCTTTGTCGATCACTATGTCGAGGTCGAATACGACCTGTCGGATGTGATGTTCGTGGCGACGTCTAACAGCATGAACATCCCTGCGCCCTTGCTTGATCGCATGGAGGTCATCTTTGTTTCTAGCTACACCGAAGACGAGAAGGTGAATATCGCCACGCGCTATCTGCTTCCCAAGTCGATCAAGAACAACGGCCTGAAAGCGGAAGAGATCAGTGTGTCGGAAAGCGCCATCCGCGACATCTTGCGTTACTACACGCGCGAAGCGGGCGTGCGTAGCTTGGAGCGTGAATTGTCCAAGATATGCCGCAAGGTGGTGAAGTCATTGTTGTTGAAAGGTCGAGACACCAAGGTTGTGATCAATGCGCGCAACTTGGACAAATACCTCGGGGTGCGTCGCTACAGCTATGGCATCGCCGAGAAGAATAATCAGGTCGGACAAGTCACTGGTTTGGCCTGGACTGAAGTCGGCGGTGAGTTGCTTACCATCGAGACGGCGGTGTTGCCGGGCAAAGGTAAGACTACGACCACAGGTAAATTGGGGGAAGTGATGCAAGAGTCCATCCAGGCGGCTTTGAGTGTGGTGCGGAGTCGCGCGAAATCGTTGGGTATTGCGGAAAACTTTTACGAAAAATGCGATCTGCACATTCACTTGCCAGAAGGCGCTACCCCTAAAGATGGTCCAAGTGCGGGGGCGGGTATCTGTACTGCGATGGTGTCCGCATTGACGGGCATACCGGTTCGTGCAGATGTCGCGATGACAGGCGAGATCACATTGCGTGGTGAGGTTTTGCCAATCGGTGGATTGAAGGAGAAATTGTTGGCGGCTCAGCGTGGTGGGATCAAGGTTGTGTTGATACCAGAAGAGAATGTCAAAGACTTGGTCGAGATACCCGATAACGTCAAGAATAAACTCGATATCCATCCTGTGAAATGGATAGAGCAGGTTCTGGAAATGGCGTTGGAGCGCAAGCCAGAACCGTTGCCAGATGTGGTTGCACCTGCGGCCGTGCCAACGCCAGTCGCTGAAGCGGGAACAGCATCTGCCATCAAGCATTGATTCTTTGCGGGTGCGCGGCGTGATTTCGGTGCAGTAGGAAAATATTTGAAACTGGGCATTGCAAAAAAGGGAAGTATCTATATAATGCCGCGCTCTCGCGGGTGCTTTAGAATACCGGCCTGTCACGCCGGGGGTCGCGGGTTCGAGTCCCGTCCACTCCGCCAATTTAAAGGCGAACGAAAGTTCGCCTTTTTTCACATCTAATGTCCGTCCGTGGCGTTTAATTATTTAGGTAGGCTGCTATGTTTGATTTCGTACATGAAAAAAAGCGTTTGGTGCAGATCGTACTGGCGCTCATCATTTTGCCTTTCGCGCTGTGGGGGGTGGACTCCTATCAAAATTCTGGCGAGGTCGTTTCTCTGGCAAAGGTGAACGGAGAAAAGATCGGGCAGCAGGAATTTGAAAGTGCGATGGAGCAACAGCGCCAACGTATCCGTGAGATGGCGGGACCTAATTTCGACCCCGCGATCTTTGACAAACCAGAGATCAAACATTCTGTACTAGAAGGCTTGGTCACTCAGCGTCTGATGTTGTCGGGTGCGCGTGATGCAGGCTTGGTTGTCAGTGATGAACAGATGGCGCAGATTATTGCAACAGTAGGTGCTTTCCAAAAAGACGGTCAGTTCGACAAACAACAATATGAAGCAGCACTTCGCGCGCAGGGCATGACACCTGCGATGTTCGAATATCGCGTGCGTCAAGATCTAACGACTCGCCAATTGACCGATGCGTTCACGCAGAACGGTTATGCGGCTGATGCGGTTGCCACCAACCTGATCCGATTGAATGAACAGCAGCGAGTCGTATCGATCGCGAAGCTGAATCTCGCGACATTCACCAAGCAAGTCCAGGTGAGCGATGCTGCAGTTAAAGCCTACTTTGAGCAGAACCCGCAAGAGTTCCAGATCCCTGAGCGCGCTAAGATCGAGTTCGTGACTTTATCCATCGATGCTTTGGTGGAGCAGGCCGTCGCTAAAGACAGCGACATAAAGGCGTATTACGAAGAGCATCTGAGTGAGTTCGGTACGCAAGAGCAACGTCAAGCCGCGCACATCCTCATCACTCTGCCTAAACAAGCAGGCGATGCAGAGAAGACCGAAGCCAAGAGCAAGGCTGAACAAGTCCTCAAACAAGTTAAGCAATCTCCTGCCAAGTTTGCTGAGCTAGCTAAACAATATTCGCAAGACCCTGGCTCTGCTGTGAATGGGGGCGACCTAGGCATGTTCGGTCGTGGCGCGATGGTCAAGCCGTTCGAGGAATCCGTATTCTCATTGAAAGTGGGCGAGGTCAGCAGTCTGGTGCAGTCTGATTTCGGGTACCACATCATCAAACTCGTTGCCATCAAAGCACCTAAGGTGCAACCCTTGAGTGACGTAAAGGCCATGATCTCGCAACGCGTGAAATTCCAACAATCCAGCGACAAGTTCGCCGAGTTGGCAGAGAAGTTCAGCAACACCGTGTACGAGCAGAGCGACAGCCTTAAGCCTGCGGCTGAGTTGGTGAAATCGCCAGTGCAAGGTGGTGTTTGGCTGAGTAAGGATAAGCAGTCTTCAGCGGCTTGGAATGAGAAGGTCGTGCAAGCGGTGTTCTCGGATGATGTATTGAAGAACAAGCGCAACACTGCGGCTATCGAGATCGCGCCGAACACACTGATGGCGGCGCGCGTCACTGAATATCAAGCTGCGGCAGTGCGTCCATTGGCTGAGGTGGCAACTGCGATTCGTGGCAAGTTGCAACAGCAACAAGCCAAGCAAGCGTTGCTCGAACAAGGTAAGAAGATGTTGGAGCAATTGCAAAAGGGTGAGAAATCCACTGTTGCGTTCCAGCCGGCGCAGACACTTACACGTGCGCAACACACTGATTTGAGCCAAGACACAGCCAAGGCTTTGTTCAGCGCTGATACAGCCAAGTTGCCAGTTTATGTCGGTATTGAAGATGCGCAACGTGGTTATGTGTTGGCGCGTATCGATGCCGTCAAGGATGTGGCGGTAGTGGATGAGCTGAAGCGCAATCGTTATGCGCAGCAAATCCGTCAAATCACGGGTGAAGAGATGTTGGCGGCTTATTTGGCAGATGCCAAGAAGAACGCCGACATCACCATGAAGGACTTTGCGGCGGCTGAGAAGAAATAATCAGCGCTAGCAACTAAGGATGAACGCCGCTCTTGTAGCGGCGTTTTTTTTTGCTGTTCTTAAAGCGGAGTTTATGTCAGTGAATCGCCAAGGCTTTGCGCTGATGTGGTAGAGCCTCGGTGGGGTGCAATCGTATATAATCCTAAGCTGTTTATTGGGTGTCAGGTACGACCTTTCCATATGCAGCAAGCATTCAAATTAGAAGTAGTCGATCTCGCCTGTGAGCGTGGTGATCTGCGCTTGTTCAGCGGCTTGAGTTTCGAGCTGGCGGCTGGCGAATTGATGCAAGTGCAGGGCGAGAACGGTAGTGGTAAGACCACGTTGTTGCGCACGCTGTGCGGCTTCGTGCAGCCGGTGGAGGGAAAGGTGCTGTGGAGTGGTCAGGACATCGCCGAGTGGGACGATACCTATCACGAACAGATGTGTTACCTCGGCCACCTGAATGCCATCAAGGATGAACTGAGTGCCATCGAGAATCTACAGATGAGCGCAGGGCTCGCTGGCTTCAGTGTGAGTGAACAAGACGCCATTGCCGTATTGCGTCGCATGGGATTGCGCCGCAAGGAACATCTGCCCGTACGCGTGTTGTCGCAGGGGCAGCGTCGTCGTGTCGCGCTGAGTCGATTGCTGGTTGGTGATTCGAAATTGTGGATATTGGACGAACCCTTGACCGCACTCGATGTGGGGGCAGTAGCGCTCATGCAGGAACTTATCGGCGAACACCTGTCGAACGGCGGCATGGTGATATTCACGACGCATCAACCCTTGCAGGTGGCAGGGGTACAGACCAGACAGTTGGCGCTGTCATGACAATGTGTGCGAACCTGATGAGTGCAGTAATGACAGCGTTACACCTCCTCCCGCAATCGGCTGGCTACGCCAGTAACGTGTCGAAGGTACTGCTGTCATGAATAAACTTTCTCTGTTCGGATTGTTGGGTTTGGTGATACGACGCGATCTGTTGTTGGCGATGCGTCGCCGTGCGGATGTGCTGACTACGCTGGTGTTCTTCGTCATGGTGGTGAGTTTGTTTCCGCTGGGGGTTGGGCCGGAGCCGGATATGTTGCGCAAGATGGCGGCTGGTGTGTTGTGGGTCGCGGCATTGCTGGCTTCCATGTTGTCCTTGCCGCGCATGTTTTCGGCGGACTATCTGGACGGCACATTGGAGCAGATGATGCTTGCGCCACAGTCGCTGACCATGATGGTGTTGGGCAAGATTATCGCGCACTGGATGTTGTCTGGCCTGCCGCTGGTGTTGATCGCACCCGTGTTGGGTTTGCAGTTCGATATGTCGTCGCAAGCGCTGTGGGTGTTGATGTTCGCGTTGCTGTTAGGTACACCTGTGTTGAGCATGATCGGTGCAATTGGTGCAGCACTGACCTTGGGCTTGCGCGGTGGTGGTGTGTTGGTTTCATTGTTGGTGTTGCCCTTGTGTATTCCCGTGCTGATCTTTGGCGCGGGTGCGGTGGAAGCAGTGAATAGCGGCATGGATGCGATTTCCAACTTGTCCTTGTTGGGCGCGTTCTTGTTATTTGCCTTGGTGTTCACGCCATTTGTGGCGGCACAGGCGTTAAAGATTTCAATGGAGTGATGAGATTGGCGATCAACTGGTTCAAATATTCGGCACCGTCCACCTTCTACGGCTTGGCGGGAAAACTCATCCCCTTCTTTGCATGGCCTGCCGCCATCTTGTTCGCAGTCGGTCTGTACATCGGCTTCTTTGTTGCGCCGACGGATGCCGTGCAGAGTGAGGCATACCGCATCATGTTCATCCATGTGCCGGCCTCCATCCTGTCCATGTTCATCTACCTCATCATGGCGGGCTATGCGGCACTCGGTTTGATCTTCAAGACGCGCCTATCCTCTATGATGGCTTCAGCCCTCGCACCAACCGGAGCGCTGTTCGCCTTCATCTCTTTGTGGACGGGGGCGCTGTGGGGCAAGCCGATGTGGGGTGCTTGGTGGGTGTGGGATGCGCGCCTGACTTCTGAATTGATTCTGTTGTTCTTGTACTTGGGTTTCATCGCGCTGCAAGCTTCTATCGAAGATCCACGCCGTGCAGATCGCGCTAGCGCCTTGCTGGCGATCGTCGGTTCCGTGAACGTGCCCATCATCTACTACTCCGTTCAATGGTGGAACACCTTGCATCAAGGCTCGACCATCAAGTACAGCGGAACCAGCATGCATGTTGCGATGCAGCAATCCATGTTCACTATCTTGGTGGCGTGTTGGTTGTATGTCATCGCGGTCGCCTTGGCGCGAGTGCGTACCATCATCTTGGAGCGTGAGTCCAACACGCAGTGGGTCAAAGATTTAGCGGAGACAAAATGATGAACTGGTCTGAATTCTTTGCCATGAATGGTTATGGCTTCTATGTTTGGGGTTCGTATGGTGTGGCGTTGCTGGTGTTCATCGTTGAGATATTGATGGTGAGACATCGCAGAGTATTGGCACTTCGCCAGTTGAGATTGTTGAGTGAAAGTGGAGAAGCGTAATGACACCTAGGCAGAAAAGATTGACGTGGATCGTAGCAGGTGTGGCGCTGGTTGCTGCCGCCGTCGGATTGGTGTTGTTCGCGTTGAAGAATAACGTGAGCCTGTATTTCACACCGACCCAGGTCTACAACAAAGAAGCGCCACAGGGGCGTAACTTCCGCATCGGTGGTCTGGTTGAAGAGGGCAGCGTCAAGCGTCAGATCGATGGATTGACCGTTCATTTCAATATTACCGATACAGCACAGAAGATGCCCGTCGTCTATAAAGGCATCCTTCCTGATCTGTTCAAAGAAGGTAAGGGTGTAGTCGCGCAAGGCAAGATCGAAGCAGACGGCGTGTTCCATGCTGAAGAAGTGTTGGCGAAGCATGACGAGAACTACATGCCACCGGAAGCTACTGATGCGATCAATAAAGCAGAGGCAGCCAAAGCATCAGCTGGCGGTGCTTCATCCGCTGAATATCCCGTCGCAAAATAAATTTTTGAAAGCACCAGAATGATTCCAGAGATCGGTAATTTCACGCTTGTCGTTGCATTGTTCATCGCCCTCGTTCAAGGCGTACTCCCCATCGCCGGTGCGGCACGCGGCAATGCGGTATGGATGGACTCCGCACGCACCTTAGCGTTTGGTCAGTTCTTCTTCGTCGCTATCGCGATAGCCTGTCTGACCTATTCGTTCATCGCGAATGACTTTTCCGTTTTGTATGTGGCGCAACATTCCAACTCGCAATTGCCTGCGGCCTATCGCGTAGCGGCGGTGTGGGGCGGACATGAAGGTTCCTTGTTGTTGTGGGCATTCATCCTGACCATGTGGACGATCGCCGTGGCGATGTTCAGCAAGCATTTGCCGCAAGAGATGGTGGCGCGCGTGATCGGTGTGATGGGATTGATCTCTGTCGGCTTCTTGTTATTCATGCTGTTCACCTCTAACCCGTTCGACCGCCTGTTCCCAGCTGCGATGGATGGACGTGACTTGAACCCGCTGTTGCAAGATCCAGGCTTGGTGATTCATCCACCGATGTTGTACATGGGCTACGTTGGATTCTCGGTCGCCTTTGCTTTCGCGCTGTCTGCCTTGTTAGGCGGCAAGCTGGATTCCACTTGGGCGCGTTGGTCGCGTCCATGGACGACCGTGGCGTGGGTGTTCATGACCATCGGTATCGCTTTGGGTAGCTGGTGGGCATATTACGAATTGGGTTGGGGCGGCTGGTGGTTCTGGGATCCGGTTGAGAACGCATCCTTCATGCCTTGGCTCGTTGGCACTGCGTTGATCCATTCACTCGCGGTGACGGAGAAGCGCGGTGCGTTCAAGAGTTGGACGGTGCTGTTGGCTATCTCCGCATTCTCTTTATCCTTGCTGGGTACGTTCCTTGTGCGTTCGGGCGTGCTGACCTCGGTTCATGCTTTTGCCACCGACCCTAAGCGCGGTGTGTTCATCCTGTCGTTCTTGGTCATCGTCATCGGTGCATCGTTGTTGCTGTTCGCTTGGCGTGCACCCAAGATTGGATTGGGCGGTAAGTTCGAACTCATCTCGCGTGAGACCATGCTGCTGACCAATAACGTGTTGCTTTCCGTGGCATCTGCCTCGGTGTTCTTGGGCACGCTGTATCCGCTATTCATGGACGCGCTGGGTTACGGCAAGTTGTCCGTCGGTGCTCCCTATTTCAATGCGGTGTTCGTGCCCTTGATGATCCCGATGGTGATGATGATGGGCTTGGGCCCTATCGCGCGCTGGAAGCAGGCGAGCTTGCCAGACATCTGGCAACGTATCCGTTGGGCGTTGGGTGCAAGCATCGCTATCGCCTTATTGTTACCGCTGGTGCTGGGTAAGTGGACATCAATGACTGCACTGGGCTTGCTGTTGGCCGCTTGGCTGATCATCACCGGCGCGCTCGATCTGCATCGTCGCATGGGTAACGAAGGTACCTTGATGCAGCGTCTCAAGACGCCGACACGCAGTTACTACGGTATGCAATTGGCGCACTTGGGTATCGCCGTGTTCATCATCGGCGTGACCATGGTGAAGGGTTACGAGACCGAACGCGATGTGCGCATGGATGTGGGCGACACCGTGCAAGCGGGTGGCTATGAGTTCCGTTTCGATGGTGTGACCGAAGTGCAGGGAGCTAACTATGTCGCCGCGCAGGGCCGAGTGAGCGTAAGTAAAGACGGCAAGTTCGTGACCGAATTGAATCCAGAGAAACGCAATTACAACGCATCGGGTATGCCGATGACCGAAGCCGCGATCCGCACTGGATTGCTACGCGATCTGTATGTCTCTTTGGGTGAACCCATCCCAGATACCGAAGCGTGGGCGGTGCGTGTCTACATCAAACCTTTCGTCGATTGGATATGGGCGGGCTGTTTCCTGATGGCCTTGGGAGGCATCTTGGCCATCACGGATCGTCGTTATCGTATCAAGGGTAAATCGTTGAAGGAGGCCACAGCATGATGCGTTTCATATTGCCATTCGTGGTGTTTCTCGTCCTGTCGGTGTTCTTGTACATCGGGTTGGGAAGAGACCCGCGTGAAGTACCTTCACCATTGATCGACAAGCCCGCACCTGCCTTCAGCTTGCCTCTTTTGCATGACGCTAAGAAACAATTTGCCACGGAAGACATGAAGGGCCAAGTCTGGTTGCTGAACGTATGGGCATCGTGGTGCGGCGCGTGTAAAGACGAACACCCTGTATTGATGGACTTGGCGGCGCAAAAGATCGTGCCTGTGATGGGGTTGAACTACAAAGATAAGCGCGAAGATGGCGAAGCGGTGCTGCGCAAATCAGGCGACCCCTACGCACTGACTATTTTCGATGCAGATGGAAAAGTCGGTTTCGACTATGGTGTGTATGGAGTTCCCGAGACTTATGTCATCGACAAACAAGGCGTCATTCGCGACAAGATCATCGGCGCGGTGACACCGCAGAACTTGCGCGACCGTATCTTGCCACTAGTTGCGGAGTTGAATAAAAAATGAAGAACACATCGACAAACCTACTGCGCAAATTAATTGCTGCGTTGCGCGGTACTCGCCCAATCGCCTATCTAACTGATATGTCTCAATCGCTCCGTTCCGTGCGCCTTGCACTTAAGTCGCTCGCTACGGTTTCTCGACGTGTTCTATCGAATTTCTTGATCGCATTGTTGTTGGTATTGCCAACCTTCGCTTACGCGGGTGAGGCAAAGGACTTGGCTGAAGATCCTGTGATCGCATGATCGATTTGGCAGAGAAGGTGCGTTGTTTGGTGTGCCAAAGTGAGAACGTCGCTAGTTCCCATTCTGATTGGTCGAATGATGTACGCCAGATCATGCGCGACAAGATGAAGGCAGGTGCCAGTGATCAAGAGATTATGGACATGCTGGTAGAGCGCTTCGGTAAATCTGTGCTGTTCGATCCCCCTGTCGATCAAGAAACTATACCTTTGTGGGGTGCACCATTCGTATTTTTGTTGCTCGGCATCGTGTTGCTGTTCTTCCAATTACGTAAACGCAGTGCAATCGTTCAGCAAGAAAGTGCATTGTCATCCGAGGCGCAAGCGCACGCAGCCAACCTACTGAAAGAAGATAACAAATGACAGTGTTCTGGATCGCCATCCCCTTCATCGCCTTCCCACTTTGGCGCGGTACGGTAAAGAGCAACACCGTGGCGCGTGATGCGGCCAACCTTGAGATCCTGCGTGATCAGATCAATGAGATGGATGTCGATCTGAAGAATGGCTTGCTCTCGGCTGAACTACACGAACAAGGTAAGAGCGAGTTACAAAGCCGTGTGTTGGAAGAGGTGAACGAATCCACTTCAACGGTAGTAGAAACGACACCTAGTCCTTATAAAAAATTGGCGATCATCTTGTCGGTATTGTTGCCCGTGTTGGCTATCGGTCTATACACCCAAGTAGGTGATTTGAACGCATTCTCTGATCGCGCTGCACACGGTGGCATGAGCGATATGGGCGTGGTGGGCGGTAGTGCCTCCATCAGCGCCTTGGAACAAAAGGTAGAGGCCAATCCTGCTGACGGTGAATCACTGTTGCTGCTGGCACGTGCTTATATGGAGGCAGGGCGCTTCGCCGATTCGGCCAAGGCCTACGAGAATCTGACCCAATACATCTATGATGAAGCTTGGATTTGGGCGGACTACGCCGATGCCTTGGCGATGGCGCAAGGACAAAGCTTGCGCGGCAAACCGACTGACCTCATCAACAAGGCGCTCTCTATCGATGCGGACAGCATGAAGGGATTGGCACTAGCGGGATCTGCAGCGATGGAGCGTGGCGATTTTGCAGCTGCCATCAAACATTGGGAAAGACTGCGCAGCTTGCTGCCTTCTGATAGCGAAGATGCCAAGATGATCGAAGGCGGTTTGACGGAAGCGCGTCAGATGATGTCGCACATCAAAGGTGGTAAAGCACCAATGGCGCTGGAACAGATAGCTCCTCCTGTTCGGGCGGCCGCCAGTGGAACAGAACGCATCACTGGCAAAGTCACCTTGAGTGAATCGCTCAAGGGAAAGTACAGTCCAGATGACACCGTGTTCGTGTTGGCGCGTGCAGCGGAAGGGCCAAAGATGCCATTGGCCATCTTGCGCAAACAAGTACGTGACCTGCCAATCACTTTTGAATTGGATGACAGCATGGCGATGCAACCGCAGATGAAGTTGTCTGCCTTCGACAAGGTCGTGGTCGTTGCGCGTATCTCGAAGTCGGGTACGGCGATGCCGGAAGCGGGCGATGCGCAAGGTCTTAGCCAGCCAATGAAGCCGGGGGCCAAGGGTGTGAATCTGAAGATAGATCAGATCGTGCAGTAAGCCACGTTGCTATCAAAAAAAAGCCGCATCGAAGTCGATGCGGCTTTTTTATTGCGTGGTATCCACGTTGAGTTGAAGCCAATATTCCAACAAGGCGAGATGCCACAACTTGCTGCCGTTGAGTCGCGTGAAATACGATTCCGGTGATGCGAGGAGTTTCTCAACATAGGCACGATTGAATAAGCCCCGCTTAACACAGGCATCGGATAGCAAGATATCGCGCATGAACTCTAAGAATTCCCCGCGTACGTATTTCAGCGCGGGGACGGGGAAATAACCTTTCGGTCTGTCGATGACTGCATCGGGGATCAGTCCGCGTGCGATGGCTTTGAGGGGGAATTTGCCGCCTTCTTTGAGGCGCAATTCGGGCGGCATGCGCGCCGCCAACTCCACCAATTCGTGATCGAGGAAGGGAACGCGCGCTTCCAATCCCCATGCCATGCTCATGTTGTCCATGCGCTTCACGGGATCGTCCACGATGAGCGTCGTCACATCGAAGCGCAACACTTCATCCAGAAAAGTGTCGGCGTAGGGTTTGGTCAATTCGTTGTGTGCCAACTCGCTGGTCACATCGTGCAGGTGATAAGCCGATGTGACGGTCTCCAGATATTCGGCATGGTCGCGGTCGAAGTAGTTGCTACGGAAACGATCTAGCGTCGAACCTTGTGTGGCATCCATTTTGGGATACCAGAAATAGCCGCCGAACACCTCATCAGCCCCTTGCCCCGCGAGTACCACCTTCACATCTTGTGAGACTTTCTCTGCCAGCAGATAGAAGGCGATGTTGTCTTGGCTCACCATCGGTTCGGACATGTTGCGCACCGCTTCTGGCAGGCGCTTCAATACTTCACTGTTGGGGATGAGGTATTTGTGATGCTGGGTTTGGAAACGTTCGACGACTTGATCTGAGTATTCGAACTCATCGCCTTTCTCGGCGTCGCCTCCGATGTCTTCGAAGCCGATAGAGAAGGTATGCAGGTCGGACACATGGTCTGCCAGCAAGCCGACGATGAGGCTGGAATCCAAACCGCCCGAAAGCAACACGCCAACAGGTACGTCAGCGGCGAGGCGATGGCGCTCCACTACTTTTGATAAAACATGGCGTGTGGCAGTCAGCCAATCTTGCTCGCTCAAGGCCACGCTTGGGCGCGTTGCATCCAATGACCAATAGCGTCGATGTGTCACTTCGCCATCCGCCGTGAAGGTCATGCAGGTCGCAGGTGGTAACTTCTTAACGCCATTCAATAAAGTGCGCGGCGCGGGAACGGAGGAGTGCAGCGTCAGGTGATGGTGTAGCGCAACGGGGTCGATACTGGTATCCACACTGCCCGCTGCTAGCAAAGCCTGCAAGGTGGAGGCGAAGCGTAGTGATGCGCCATCCACTGAGTAATACAAAGGCTTTATACCGAAACGGTCGCGCGCGAGGAAGAGTCTTTGCTCGCGCCTATCCCAGATAGCAAAAGCGAACATGCCATAGAAACGCTCGACGCATCGTTCCCCCCAAGCGTGGTAAGCCTTGAGGATGACCTCGCTATCGCCCTCGGAGAAGAACTCATATTCCATCTCCACCAACTCGGCGCGTAACTCTTTGTAGTTGTAGATAGTTCCGTTGAACACCAAGGTCAGATGGAGCGTCTCGTCCACCATCGGTTGCTTGGCGTGTTCGGAGAGATCGATGATGGACAGGCGACGGTGGCCGAAAGCCAGTGGGCCATCGTTGTATACACCGTGTGCATCAGGCCCGCGCCGCGCCAATTTATCGCTCATGTGCCTGATGACATCAAGAGAAGATGTTTGTTTGTCGAAACGTAACTCGCCGCAGATGCCGCACATAAAATATGTCCAGTACAAAGAGAAAAAGCCTCGCATCACTGCGAAGCTTTTAATTTATCTGGCCCTGACTTGGACTTGAACTAGGGGGCTGTGGATTATAAGTTCTGATAAAAAATTGAATTCATGCAGCTATCTTGAAGAATTCTAAGTAATTCTCAGCAACTTCACGCAACCTGCCGCCTTCACCGAACCTACACCGAGCCAAATTTGATTATCGCTTGCTGTGCCTCATTTTAACTTCATCTCAATCATCGAGTTGCGAAAATTCTTACCAAACCAAAACCAATCTTGATGACGGAGGTGGGAGAGAGGGGGGCGAAATGGTGAACTGTAAAATTGGTGCGCTGGAATTCTGGCGAAGTGAATTCAGAGTTAACCCTCAACTCAGTGGTATTTACTTCTCTCGATCAACTCATGGAGCTTAGGAGACGTTGGCGCGTCATGTGACTCGCTCATTTCTCTACTGGCTGGAGTGAT
Source organism: Gallionellaceae bacterium (assembly GCA_006218055.1). Taxonomy (GTDB): domain Bacteria; phylum Pseudomonadota; class Gammaproteobacteria; order Burkholderiales; family Gallionellaceae; genus Sideroxyarcus. The sequence goes on along the minus strand of VBWD01000007.1, from coordinate 770 downwards.
ATCTGTTAATCGACGAGCGAGAAGTTTCGCCTCATCTTGCCGAGCAGATGCCTTGAAAGCATCAAATCTGTATTTTTTATGTACATGTGGAGATTTCATGGCACACCTCCTTTGCATACACTTTTAAATGGGAAAGTAGCGAAGTGGAGCGGTCAATCTACTCCCTACATTTTGAAATATCAACATGGCTATTTAACTTTGTTTAGCCAATGCTATGGGAGCGAGAATATTACTTGCCCGTAGAGGGTGATCAGTGCCGCGCAATTGCCGCCCGAATTCGCTCAATCGTGCCTTCCATACTCGCTTTCTTAGATACCTCCAACCCAAGGTCTTCAGCGATTCTGACAATGATGGCTGGATCAAGAGGAATGCCGCCAGCATCAAGGGCTGATATCAGTTGCTTGGCGCGTCGAATTTCGGTAGGCGTGTTGTCTGCAGGCTTGAGCCAATTCAATATACGAGAGATCAAGGGGGGCATGCAGGTTAGCGGTCAGGCTATGGTGTGGTTCATGCACTCACTGCACGCATTCTGTCAATTTTCTCGATAACTGCCTGATAGAGATCATGGTCTGAATCGGGATTGTTGCGGTCTGGATGATGGGCGCTACGGATCTTTCTCAGTTTAGTCATACAGTCTGGCAGGTCATGTACCTTGGTCACCCGGTCACCGTTTTTGACCATTACGCGCTGAAGCTCAGCCTCTGCGCCTTCGCGTGAGTCATATAACTTCTTGCTGCCAAGACGCCAACCATCCTGGTTTTTGCGTGGGG
>VBWD01000084.1 GCA_006218055.1 Gallionellaceae bacterium | reverse complement strand
CCGCGATTCTCAAGTCTGTCGTTGTTGTCTGGTTAGTCTCCGTTACGCGGTAATTCCTTCCTTCACCTCTAGCCGTCTTGAACTTCGCCCTACACAGGGTTCGTCCCTATTTTTTATTTAAGGAGATTCAACATGGCACTAGGTACAGTTAAGTGGTTCAACGATTCTAAGGGCTTCGGCTTCATCACTCCAGCAAACGGCGGCGACGATCTGTTCGCGCATTTCTCGGCGATCCAAAGTTCGGGTTTCAAGACTCTGACTGAAGGTCAACAAGTCAGCTTCGACATCGTTGCCGGCCCTAAAGGTCAGCAAGCGTCGAACATCCAGGCGGCTTAATAGACATGGCTAAGGAAGAACTTCTCGAGTTCAATGGCGTGGTGGATGAGGTCCTGCCGGATTCTCGCTTCCGCGTCACACTAGAGAACGGTCACCAACTTCTTGCCTACAGTGCAGGGAAGATGCAGAAGAACCATATCCGCATCATCGCCGGCGACAAGGTGTCGTTGGAGATCTCTCCTTATGATCTGAGCAAAGGTCGCATCACGTTCCGTCACATCGAAGGTCGCGGCCCATCGTCGCCTCCGCCTAAGCGTCGGTTCTGATCCGGTCTCGGATCGCCAAAAAACAAAAAGCCCGCAATGCGGGCTTTTTGTTTATAACACCAGAAATCTCTTAACCGCTGTTACGCAAACCCGCCGCGATACCGTTGATGGTGAGGTGGATGGCGCGTTTCACCTTCTCGTCGCTATCCCCCGCACGGTGGCGATACAACAAGGCCACTTGCAAGTGGTTGAGCGGATCGATGTACGGCGTGCGCGTGGTCAAGCTGCGCGCCAAGGTCGGATTGTCTTCCAGCAGATGTGTCGCGCCCGTGATGGCGAACAACATATCAACAGTGGTCTGCCATTCGGCTTCGATCGCGCCGAAGATGCGGGCGCGCAACTCCTCGTCCGGCACCAGTTCAGCGTAGCGCGAGGCGATACCCATGTCGGTTTTGGACAGCACCATGTCCATGTTGGACAGCAAACCGCGGAAGAACGCCCAGCTCTGGTTCATCGCCTGCAATT
>VBWD01000006.1:74547-88069 GCA_006218055.1 Gallionellaceae bacterium | reverse complement strand
GATTGCACCTGGATGTGTTGGTTTACGTTTGCGCATGATGTCTCCTAGTGATAATTTTCCAAATTGATCTTCAACGCGTTCTCGCCATTCCATTCAAAAGTGATGCACCACGGGCCGCTTACATGAACGCTGTACCGTTTAGGCTTCCCTTGCAATGGATGGAAGTCGAAGCCTGGCAAGTTCAATGCCTCAGGAGTCTTGGCAATATCAATGGCATCAAGTCGTCTAACGATCCGATCAACCAAAGACGCCTGTACCTTGGCGCTTTTGCCCTTCTCAAATAGCTCTTGCAAACCTTTATGGGCGAACGATTCAATCATGGGGCAACTGTAAAGCAACGCCTTACATAAGTAAAGCCCTCATGGAAGGGATCAGTTTGCGGCCAATCGGGTGGCCGCGAGCTTAAAGTCAGCTCAAACCTCAGTCTGCTCCGCCATCTCTAGGGCATCATCCACCTCGATGCCTAGATAGCGCACGGTGCTCTCTATCTTGGAGTGTCCGAGTAGTAACTGGACTGCCCTAAGGTTCTTGGTGCGTTTATAGATGAGCGTGGGTTTGGTTCGTCGCATGGTGTGTGTGCCATAACAGGTGGTGTCCAACCCGATATGCTCAACCCATCCATGCACGATACGTGCATATTGCCTTGTCGATAGATGAGGTGAATCGCTGATGCGACTTTGGAATAGGAAATCATCCAACCGTAGCTTCTCGGAAGCGATCCACTTGCCAACAGAATCTTTGGTCTGATCGGTAATCTCGAATTGCACCGGTCGTTGTGTCTTCTGTTGCATCACGGTTGCACGTGATGCGATGTGTTCTCCATGGGATATGTCCCGTACCTTCAGTTTGACGAGATCACAAGCACGCAGCTTGCTATCGATGGCGAGATTAAATAGTGCAAGGTCTCTGATGTGGCTGCTCAGTTGAAGTCTGACTCTGATCGCCCAGATATCTTTCAGTCTGAGTGGTGATTTCTGACCGGTTAGTTTCCCTTTGTTCCATGGCTCGTGATGAAGAACTGCAGTATTGGTTTCCATGATGATCTCCTTTTTAAAAAGGATCATCACTGTGCGCGTTCTGGCAGAGTGGAATCAAGATGTTCGGCCACTTCCGTTTTGTTGCCGACCAGATCCGAAAGAGTAGATATTATTGAAAAAAAGAGGCCCTGATCTGCAGTGGTGATAGTGCGTCCAACGCGGGGAACAACGAACTCAACCAGCTAGGATTAAGCTGCCTTGAGCTCGTTCACTGCCTCTTTCAGCACAGAGTCAGACACACCGCGTTTTCTCAACGCTTCAATCAGGCGTTCAGAGGATGCACTTGAATACTGTGCCTCATCCTTACGCAACCCTTCACTGATATAAGCCTTCAAGAGTGTTTGATAGCCCCTCAAGCCTTTATGTGGGGCGATTTCTTTGAGTGACTCCACCACATCCACAGGAATGCGCATGGTGATGGTCGTCATCTCACGGTCTTTTGTCAGTCTCTTTTTCAAGCGGTCAGTTAGCATATTTGTCCTCCTCATTGGGCTCCGCACGTCTGGCGGAGATGATGCGAATGAATTTGTCCTCGACTTCGATGTTCACCACGTAAAGCAAGCGCCCGATCGAGTCGAAGCCGATTGCTGCATCTCTGGCTTCGTCATTACGTGAGGCATCTACCAGCACGAACATTGGATCGCTGAAAACGGTGACAGATTCCTCGAATCGAACCCCATGCTTGTGCCAGTTCTTCTCAGCCTTCTCTTCGCTCCATACGAAAAGATCGCCATTCAATTCAAATTCGATGTCCATGCTGGGCATTCTATCTATCGTATTTACTTTGTCAATACATCAAGATTTTTCTTTGTTGTTGCTTGGTCGGAATATTTGAAGGAGGATGCGACTTTAAGTGGCAGCTCAAATAACAGGAGCAGTCGTTTGCAGGCAGGGTATTTACGTTTCAAAATCGGCGCAAATTGGCCACTTTGCGCCAGTCGAGTTTGAAAATTCGCAGCCATAAAGCCGCCACTCATGTTCTTCGGCAATGTGCCATTTGCTACCGTTCGATGTGTAGAATGGACAGCAAGAAAGCTGATTGTCATAACCGGCAATAAGGTTGCCATAATCCACCCCATGTATTCATCGCCCCCGTACTTGAATGGGTGAAAATTGAGAGAGATCCGTTCATGCTGATAGATCACCCACCGTACGCGCCTTGTGGCAGCATTTCTCCGTCGTTTGCCCGTCCGCTTCTCGTCGCTGCTGAACGGCCGGAATTGTGGAGCGCCTTTTGAAAAAGTTGCCGATAGTGAATACCCCCGCGAAAGTGGTGATTGCGGTAGGATTGATCATACTAGTGAGCGAGTTTTTGATCATGCTGATGATCGAAAGCATCCGCACCACCCTCCTGAAAGATCCGCTTTTAGAAAAACTGGTCTTTTATTTCCTTGACCCAATCGCGCTCACCGCGATTGTTTCTCCCGCCCTCTATCTCCTGATCTTCCGACCACTAAAGCAGCAGGCCGAACTCGAACAACAACTCGCTGAATTGCGCAGCCTTCAGGCCAAAGATGAAATTAAGCATCTAGCCTTCTACGACCATCTCACTGGCCTGCCCAACCGGCGGCTTCTGTTGGACCGGCTTCATCAAGCATTTGCTTTCAGTGCGCGTAGCGGTCGAGATGGTGCACTGCTGTTCATCGACTTGGATAATTTCAAAGATATCAACGACACCCTTGGTCACGACATCGGCGATTTACTGCTACAACAGACCGCGCAACGCCTGAAGTCCTGTATGCGCGAAGGCGATACAGTGGCCCGTCTTGGTGGTGACGAGTTCGTGGTGATGCTGGAAAATCTGAGCAAGCAACCCATTGAAGCCGCAACACAGGCGAAAGTCGTCGGCGAGAAAATCTTCGCTACGCTCAACCAGCCTTACCAGCTTGCCAAGCACGAATATCACAGCACCGCCAGTATCGGTGCAACCATTTTCAGCGATCATCACCAGTCTGCCGAAGAACTGCTGAAACGCGCCGACATCGCCATGTATCAAGCCAAGGAAGCAGGTCGCAACACGCTGAGATTCTTTGACCCAACAATGCAGGACACCATCAACACGCGCACATCCCTCGAAAGGGAATTGCACAAGGCACTGGAGAATCGACAATTCCATTTGTATTACCAAATTCAGGTGGACGATTCGCACCGTCCCCTGGGTGCGGAAGCATTGATCCGCTGGATACATCCTGAACGCGGTTTGGTGTCTCCCGTCCAATTCATTCCGCTGGCGGAAGAAACCGGGTTGATACTGCCCATCGGGCAATGGGTGCTGGAGACGGCGTGTTCCCAAATCAAACTTTGGGAACAAAATGCACTTACCCGAGATCTGGTTTTGGCGGTCAACGTAAGTGCCAAGCAATTCCGTCAAGTTGATTTTGTGGCACAAGTGCAAGCTCTCGTGCAGCGCCATGCCATCAACCCGATGCGACTCAAGCTGGAGCTGACAGAAAGCATGTTGCTGGACAGTATCGAAGACATCATCACGAAAATGAACGCACTGAAAGAAATCGGTATCCGGTTCTCGTTGGATGATTTCGGCACCGGCTATTCATCCCTGCAATATCTCAAACGGTTGCCGCTCGATCAACTCAAGATCGATCAGTCGTTCGTGCACGACCTTGTCACCGACAGCAGCGACAAAGCAATCGTGCGCACCATCATTGCGATGGCACAAAGCCTGAGCCTGAGCGTCATTGCCGAAGGAGTGGAGACGGAAGCGCAAAGAGAGCTTCTCTTGGGCAATGGCTGCACTCACTACCAAGGGTATCTGTTTGGCAAGCCGGTACCGATTGAACAGTTTGAGGCATTACTGCGGCAGGGTTGAGATATGTAATGAACGAAATGTCAGCATCTCCTATGGGTTGCGATTGAAGTAATTCGTACCGCTAAATAGCCTGCCCGAAAGCTGTCCGTCGTGAATAATGGCAGTGTCCATGATTGGGCAGTTCACTATCGTAATCGGAGTGCTACATTGCAGCCACTCGCCACGGACGGCAACGGGTTACGCAGAGACGAATGGGTGAATTGAAAATGATCGGCTGCAGTTGAATAAGATGCAGTCATTGTTGTTTAGTGAAGGCATACTGCACAAATCGGCCAATAGGAGCCGTCCGCGTGTCACCTCCAATTGTGATTGCTATACGAAATTGAATATGAAAATACTTTTTCTACAGCTTCGTTAGGACTTTAATATGCTTAGACTGACTTTATTACTTCCGTATTTGGCTGCACTGACTGTATCGACTGTGTCTATCGCAGAGCCACTTGCGACACCCACACTTAAGCAGGTCTCGCCAACTGTCGGCAACGCCGAAAACGATCCATGTGGCGGGAAGTCACATATTGAAGACGTTCAATGCCTTGGTAAGGCATTAGAAGCGCAAGACCAAGAGTTGAATCAGGTTTACAAGCTGGCACTCGCGGCGTTACCGGAAAAAAGCAATTCGGATATTCGCAAGGAGAAATATCAACTAGTTAAATCACAACGGGCGTGGTTAAAGTATCGAGACGAAAATTGCACGCTTATAGGTGGACTAGAGGGCGGCAGCAACCTTTGGGTTTCTCATTTCGCAGCCCTATGCGTGCAACATGAAACGGCTGAGAGAATTAAATTTCTCAAGACCATCGGGCATGGAAACTAGTCCTAACCCTGCGCTCAAGTTCGCTCCCTTTGGTCGCTGGGATGCACTGAATGTCCGTTAACGGGAAGTCGCAATGACTGCTTCGGGTTAGGAAGCGTCGGACGAGCATCATCGATGCTCTTAGCTTTGAACGACTGCTGTTGAAAGTGAAGCGGACACACCTTCAGAATAATCCACCAACTATTTCAGAAAGCCTCCACAGTCCGCTCCGGCCGAGCAGCCGTCGCCCAAGCAATCATTAAAGTTTTTTCTTGGTCACACTACTCAAGCATTTCCGATCCCGCGCGTAGGCAGATTGATCTGCTTGGCGAAGTCCAACATTCTCTGAATTGGCTTGACCGCGCGTGGAATGATGTTCGCATCGATAAGTATCTCGTTGTGCCCGCGCTCTAACACTTCGGCCAGATTGAGCAGGCCGTTCATCGCCATCCACGGGCAGTGGCTGCAGCTGGTGCAGTTAGCTCCCTTGCCCGCCGTCGGCGCTTCCAAAAATACTTTGTCAGGACATAAGGTGCGCATCTTGTGCAGTATGCCGTTGTCGGTGGCGACGATGAACTCTGTGGCATCCAAGGTCTGCGCAGCTTTGATGAGTTGAGAAGTAGAGCCCACCACATCGGCCAGTTTGACGATAGCGCGCGGCGATTCGGGATGCACCAATACTTTGGCCTGCGGATGCTGCGCTTTCATCTCCACTAGTTCTTTTGATTTGTATTCGTCGTGCACGATGCAGGAACCTTGCCACAGCAGCATATCCGCGCCAGTCTGCTCTTGGATGTAACTGCCAAGGTGTCGATCAGGCGCCCACAATATCTTTTCGCCGCGCTCTTTCAGATGTTGGACGATAGGCAACGCGATGGAACTGGTCACCATCCAATCGGCGCGCGCCTTCACCGCCGCGCTGGTATTGGCATACACCACCACGGTGCGATCCGGATGAGCATCGCAAAAGAAGGTGAACTCGTCGGCAGGGCATCCCAAATCGAGTGAGCATTCCGCTTCGAGGTCGGGCATCAACACGCGCTTCTCGGGATTGAGTATCTTAGCGGTCTCGCCCATGAAGCGCACACCAGCGACGACGATGGTCTGGGCCGGATGACGATGACCGAAGTTGGCCATATCGAGCGAGTCTGACACGATGCCGCCGGTGGCTTCTGCCAAGTCTTGCAGATCGGGATGCACGTAGTAATGCGACACCAGCACTGCGTCTTGTTCTTTCAGCATGCGCTTGATGCGCGCAATCAACTCCGCTTTTTCTTCCGCTTCCGGCTCGCGCGGCTTCTTCGCCCATGCGTGCGCCGTACTGCAACTGGTCTGTGCGGTATCGGGGTGGTCGTAATCTATCTGGATTATGTTCTGTTGCATCTTTGTTCCTTCGTTCCCAAGCAAAGTCACCCCCCTGCTCACTGCGTGTGCTGTTAGTGCTTTAGCACTGTACAGCCACGGCGTACCCCTTGCGGGTGCTTCGTTCACCGCCCCCTTTTTCAAAGTGGGCTCAGTTAATTTCTATAAATTGGAGTTGTCCACCGCTCTGATTCCTCCCTTTAGAAAAGGGAGGCTGGGAGGGATTTGAGTTTTTCATTCGGGACATCACCTCAGAATAAATCACCTCCAACACCGCCTCAGTCTCCATCAACACTTGCCTATCATCAAAGCGAATCACCTTGATTCCGATGGCCGCCAATTCCGCATCGCGCTCGGCATCTTTAAATTGATGCTCCGCTTCAAAATGTTGTGATCCATCCAGTTCAATCACCAGCTTTGCTTTTGGACAATAAAAATCAGCGATGAATGTTAGCAGAGGTTTTTGTCGATAGAACTGCACATCCGCTATTTGTTTGTTGCGCAATCGTTGCCACAAGTGCTGCTCGGCGTCGGTCATGTTCGAGCGAAGTGTCTGTGAGAAAGATTTCAGTTTTTTGTTGTAGGGTTGCACAAATCCCCCGCTCACTTCGTTCACCGCCCCCTTTGACTAAAGGGGGCTCATGGGGCGCTCCCCATTGTTAGTTACCCTCCGCTCTGATTCCTCCCTTTAGAAAAGGGAGGTTAGGAGGGATTTGAGCTTTCCCGCTGCGCCAATTGCAATATCGCCGCACGGTTGCTCGGCGAAAAAACTTTATCCGCTGCATCTTGGTAAGGCAGCCATTGATGGTTCAGATGTTCGCGTGGTGAAACTTGGATGCTCATCCGCTGCGGAAGTTGCAGACCGAATACATGTTCGGTGTTCTGTGTGATTCCCTCAGGATAGCGATGCCGCCAGTGCGGATATATCTCGTAGATGTTTTGCAGTTTCCAATCGGTGAGCGTGAAGCGTGTCGCATCCAATCCTGTCTCTTCAGCCACTTCACGAATCGCTGTATCGCGCAAAGACTCCTCGCCATCACGACTGCCTGTCACCGATTGCCAATAACCGGGATGGTCGGCGCGTTCCAATAGGAGTACGTCGAGTGCGGAGGTATAGATGACAACCAGTACGGAGATCGGTTGTTTGTCTTGCGACATCAGGCGAAGAGGATCCAGAACGGTTTTTTCTGGATGCGCCAGAATTCAACTGTGGCATCAAGGATATTGTCCAAGATGTCCTCGCCCGTGTGCTCGCCGCGCAACAGCAGAACATAGCCCGGCGCTTTACTCCATGACAGGTCGCCCAACGCATCGGCCAAGGCATCCCAATTGTGACCGAACCAGTCCGGCGCTTTGATGGCACGCGCCATCTCGGCCAGCACCTCGCCTTTGCCATGGGCGGTCGCGATGTCTGCCTCGAACAAGGTGAAGCCCGCGCGTTGCACAGAATCATGCAAGGCATCCAAGGAACAGTTCAGGCGATACACGCCCGCCCCGTTCGCATCTTTCAGCAGATAGCACAGGTCTTCCATCAGTGCGCCTCCACGATACGTTGGAACGATTTGTAGTGGTCGGCGGTGTAGTAACACTCCGGCACCACACCGCACACGATACGCCGCGCGCCGCGATGGTTCACGCCCGGCGTCTTCACTGTGTACTCGTGGTAATAACCACGTTGTTGTTTGGGCAAGATACGTTCGAAGTTGCTGAACACCACGCCATCGCGTGGATAAGGGAAAGGGCCGCCACGCTTGATGAGTTGCAAGGTCTCGCGACCTTCGGGGGGTAGCTGTGCCAGTGCGATGGAATCGCTGGAGTCTTGCGAAGAATGTTGCGCAGTTTCCTGTGCGGAGACCTGCGATGAGGAATGCGAATGGTGGCTGCGCGCTTGCGCCAGAGACAAGACCAGTAGCAGTCCTGCCAACACCCACCAACCCGCTCTCCCCATGCGCGGCATGAACGATTACTCCTTGGGAGCTTCTACCGGCGCTGGTGTACGCAGACGGATGTGCAACTCGCGCAATTGTTTCTCGTCCACCGCGCTTGGTGCTTGTGTCAACAGGCATTGCGCACGTTGCGTCTTGGGGAAGGCGATCACGTCACGGATGGACTCTGCGCCGGTCATCATGGTGACGATACGATCCAGACCGAAGGCCAAGCCGCCGTGAGGTGGCGCGCCGTATTGCAGCGCATCCAACAGGAAGCCGAACTTGAGTTGCGCTTCTTCTGCGCCGATGTTGAGCGCGCGGAATACTTTGCTCTGCACTTCTTCTTTGTGGATACGCACTGAGCCGCCACCGATCTCCCAACCGTTGAGTGCCAAGTCGTAGGCTTTAGCTAAGCACTTGCCTGGATCGGTTTCCAAGAATTGCAGGTGCTCGTCTTTGGGCGAGGTGAACGGGTGGTGACAGGCGTTCCAACGCTTGCCTTCTTCGTCGTATTCGAACATCGGAAAATCGACGACCCACAATGGCTCCCAAGCCTTGCCATTCAAGTGGCCTTTGGCGTGGCCGATCTTGGTACGCAGTGCGCCCAAAGCGTCGTTCACGATCTTGGTCTTGTCTGCGCCGAAGAAGATGATGTCGCCGTTCTGCGCGCCGGTACGTTCGATGATGGTTTTCAATGCCGCTTCGTTCAAGTTCTTAACGATTGGTGATTGCAGTCCCGTCTCATTCAACTGAGTGATGTCGTTGACCTTGATGTAAGCCAAACCCTTTGCGCCGTAGATGGTGACGAACTTGGTGTACTCGTCGATCTCGCCACGCGAGAACGCTCCGCCATTCGGCACGCGCAAAGCCGCCACACGACCATTGTCAGAATTGGCAACGCCGGAGAACACCTTGAATGCGACGTCTTTCACCGCGTCGGTGACATCTGTGATCTCCAGCGTCACGCGCATATCAGGCTTGTCGGAACCGAAGCGTCCCATCGCTTCCGCATATGACATGCGCGGGAACGGATTGGGAAGCGCGACATTCAGCACCTCCTTGAACACGACACGGATCATCTCTTCCATCATCTCCATGATCTGCTCTTCGGACATGAAGGATGTCTCAACGTCGACCTGGGTGAATTCAGGTTGGCGATCCGCGCGCAGATCTTCGTCACGGAAACATTTGGTCAGTTGGTAGTAGCGGTCGAAGCCGGCAACCATGAGCAACTGCTTGAACAACTGCGGCGATTGCGGCAAGGCAAAGAAATCGCCGGCATGCACGCGTGACGGCACGAGGTAGTCGCGGGCACCTTCCGGTGTGGACTTGGTCAGCATCGGCGTCTCGATATCGATGAAGCCCTTGTCGTCCAGGAAGCGACGGAACGCACGTGCCGTCTTGTAACGCAGCATCATGTTGTTCTGCATCTGCGGACGGCGCAGGTCGATCACGCGATGGGTCAGGCGCACGTTCTCGGACAGATTGTCATCGTCCAATTGGAACGGCGGTGTGACGGCCACGTTCAGCACTTCGATCTCATGGCACAGCAACTCGATCTCACCACTGGGGATGTTCTTGTTCTCGGTACCTTCCGGACGGCGACGCACACGACCCGTGATCTTCAACACATATTCGCTACGCACGGATTCGGCGATCTTGAACATGTCCGCACGATCCGGATCGCACACGACTTGGGCCAGACCTTCGCGATCGCGCAGGTCGATGAAGATCACCCCGCCGTGGTCGCGGCGACGATGCGCCCAACCGCACAAAGTGACGGTGTTGCCTAGATGATTAACGTTGAGTTGTCCGCAGTAATGAGTTCGCATGATTTGAGATACAGGTGAGGATTACAAAAAAGAAAGATTTAATTGGCTTGCTTGAGCTTAGCAACGGCTTCTGGTGTGGTCACCACGCCCATGGAGACGATAGCCTTGAATGCCGCATCGACACTGATGTCGAGTTCGATGGTCTCGGACTTCTTCACGTAAAAATAGAAGCCATTCACTGGGCTAGGCGTGGTCGGCACGAACACGCCGACATAGTCATCGCCCGCCAATCTGCGGGTCACTTCTGCAGGTACGCTGGTCTGGAATGCCAGCGACCAAGATTCCGCATGGGGGTAACGCACCAACAAGACTTTGCCGAATGCATTGCCACTTTCAGACAGTAAGGTATCGCTGACCTGCTTGACGCTGTTGTAGATGGCATTGACGAAGGGGATGCGACGCAACACATGCTCCCACCAAGACAACAAGCGTTGACCGAACACGTTGCGTACCAGCAACCCAGTGACCAGAACCACTACCACCGTGAGGATGACGCCCAGACCGGGGATGTGGATGCCGAGCAGATTGTCCGGATGCCACACTTGAGGCAACAGCAGCAGCGATTGATCGAGGATGCCAATGATGAAGCTCAACACCCACAGGGTGATGACCAAGGGAACGAGGACCAGCAGGCCAGTAAGTAGATATTTTTTCATTTAGTGCATTCCCGCCATCGGACATGTCGAACATGCGCCCGTATCACAAGCACTTGCAGTGCTCTTGAAATGGAAACCAGGCGCGCTGAGCTGCTTGGCAAAGGTCTGTTTGCCACACTCAGGACACGCAGTGAGCGGCGCATCGCTGTACTTCTGCATCACGTCTTTCTGTGTGCCACAGCTACTGCATCGATATTCGTATATTGGCATTGGGGTTCCATGATTCGGAAAGGCGCGCATTATACATTAGCCACCCCCTGCTCGCGCCATTCCCCCGTCGCCAAGCCGGATAGCGACCAATCACCGATGGAGAACCGTATTAAGCGCAAGGTCGGCAATCCAACAGCGGCTGTCATACGCCTGACTTGACGGTTCTTGCCTTCCCGAATGGTCAGTTGCAGCCATGAAGTCGGGATGCTTTGCCTAAACCGAACGGGTGGGTCGCGTAACCATAAGTTAGCAGGCGCCTCCGTCAGCTCTGCCTGCGCGGGCAAGGTCACACCATCCTTCAGCATCACGCCTTTTCGCAATTCAGACAGCGATTTATCGTCCGGTACACCTTCGACCTGCACCCAGTAGGTCTTGGGTAGTTTGTGTTTGGGATCGGTGATGCGATGTTGCAACTTGCCGTCATCGGTGAGCAGCAATAGCCCTTCGCTATCGGTGTCCAAGCGACCCGCCGCATAAACTTCAGCAACAGGAATATAATCCGCGAGCGTCGGATGCAATCCGTCACGACTGAATTGGCAGACCACTCCGTAAGGTTTGTTGAACAGCAGGACGCGACTCATTTCATTTACCGCTATTTCGTTTTCCGACATCCAGAAGGTCGGCAGTATACGAATTAAATCGTGCTGAATATCAACCAAATGAGAAAACCATGACGAACCAAAAGATCATCTACACCCTGACTGATGAAGCCCCTGCTCTCGCCACTTACTCACTACTCCCCATCGTGCAAGCCTTCACCAAGGCAGCGGGTGTCGTGGTCGAGACAAGAGATATCTCGCTCGCCGGTCGCATCCTAGCCAACTTTCCAGACAATCTCTCAGCCAACCAAAAAATCGCCGACCAATTGGCAGAACTGGGTGCGCTGACCCTGAAGCCCGAAGCAAACATCATCAAGTTGCCGAACGTTAGCGCATCGTTGCCTCAACTAAAGGCCGCCATCAAGGAATTGCAAGCTAAGGGTTACAAAGTTCCTGACTATCCGGAGGATGCAAAAACAGACGCTGAGAAAGACATCAAGACACGTTACAGCAAGGTGTTGGGCAGTGCTGTGAACCCCGTATTGCGCGAGGGAAACTCGGACCGCCGCGCTGCCGCTTCAGTCAAACAGTTCGCGCGCAAGCATCCACACCGTATGGGTAAGTGGGCTGCCGATTCCAAGACACATGTGGCACACATGAATGGTGGCGATTTTTACGGCACTGAGAAATCTGCCACCGTTCCTGTCGCCATCAACACCCGCATCGAGTTCGTCGCAAAAGATGGCAAGGTCAGCGTACTCAAGGGAGACCTGTCACTCAAAGCCGGCGAGATCGTCGATGCAGCGGTGATGAGTCGCCGCGCCTTGCGCAAGTTTTACGCTGACCAGATCGCTGCCGCTAAGAAAGAAGATGTACTGCTGTCGCTACACCTCAAGGCCACCATGATGAAGGTGTCCGACCCCATCATGTTCGGCCATGCAGTGTCCGTATTCTTCAAAGACGTGTTCGACAAGCATGGCACGCTGCTCAAAGAGATCGGCGTCAACGTCAACAACGGCTTCGGCGACATGGAAGCCAAAGTGTTCGCCTTGCCAGAATCCAAGCGTGCGGCCGTCGTAGCCGACATCGCCAACTGTTTCAGGAACCAGCCGCCGCTCGCGATGGTGAATTCCGATAAAGGCATCACCAATCTGCACGTACCTTCCGATGTCATCATCGACGCTTCCATGCCACCGATGATCCGTGACGGCGGCAAGATGTGGGGCGCCGATGGCAAAGCCTACGACACACTTGCCATGATCCCTGACCGTAGCTATGCAGGTATCTATGTCGCTGCTGTAGAGGACTGCAAGAAGAACGGCGCACTCGACCCTGCCACCATGGGCTCTGTACCCAACGTCGGCCTGATGGCACAACAAGCAGAGGAATACGGCTCGCACAACAAGACCTTCGAGATGGCGGGTGACGGTGTAGTACGCATCGTTGATGCATCCGGCAAAGTTTTGCTGGAGCAATCCGTCGAGCAAGGCGACATCTTCCGCGCGTGCCAAGCAAAAGATGCACCGATTCAAGATTGGGTGAAACTAGCCGTCTCCCGTGCGCGCTTGTCCAGCACCCCTGCCGTCTTCTGGCTGGATAAGAACCGCGCGCACGATGCGCAGATCATCGCCAAGGTAGAGAGATACCTCAAGGATCACGACACCAAGGGCTTGGACATCCAAATCATGGAACCTGCCGCAGCCTGCCGCCACTCCTTGGCGCGTATCCGCCAAGGCAAAGACACCATCTCAGTCACCGGCAACGTGTTGCGCGATTTCCTTACCGACCTATTCCCCATCCTCGAACTCAACACCAGCGCCAAGATGCTTTCCATCGTGCCGCTGATGAATGGCGGCGGCATGTTCGAGACAGGCGCCGGCGGTTCCGCGCCCAAGCACGTACAACAGTTCCAACAGGAAAATTATCTACGTTGGGATTCGTTGGGCGAATTCTTGGCTTTGGGTGTGTCGCTGGAGCATCTCGCACAGAAATTCAACAACGCTAAGGCGCAAGTGCTGGCAGATACGTTAGATCAAGCGAACGCGAAGATATTGGAGAACAATCGATCGCCCGCACGCAAGGTGGGCGAGATCGATAATCGCGGCAGTCATTTCTATCTCGCGCTGTATTGGGCACAGGCGCTCGCCGCACAGAGCAAGGACAAAGAAGTGCAGACTCGTTTTGCACCGCTGGCAAAGGTATTGACCGAGAACGAAGCTAAGATCAATGCAGAGTTGATCGCCGCACAAGGCAAGCCGGTGGATATGGGGGGCTACTATCTGCCCGACTTCAACAAGACATCGAATGCGATGCGCCCAAGCGCGACGTTCAATGC
>VBWD01000006.1:48411-74540 GCA_006218055.1 Gallionellaceae bacterium | reverse complement strand
GTGGCGGGCCTTTTGTTCAACTCAAGAACCGATTAAGGAGCTTGGATGTTGGATGCTTGCTTGCCTTTAGGACCTTGAACGATGTCAAAAGTCACTTTTTGGCCTTCTTTGAGAGACTTGAAGCCGCTCATGTTGATTGCTGAGAAATGCGCAAACAGATCTTCGCTGCCATCATCTGGAGTGATGAAACCGAAACCTTTTGCATCGTTGAACCATTTAACTGTACCGTTTGCCATGCTATTACTTCCTTACAAAAATACGGGTGGGCACCCGCTGAATTGTTTGAAACCCAAGACCGCACATGGCAAAACCAGTACTGCATCTACTATGATTCAAACACCCGGACGCTTTTTAACCCACCCGAACTGACAACGTCAAGCGTTAATTGCAACTATTTTCAAAACAGGGTTGAAAAAGGCGCTCTAATCGTCAAATATGCAACTGAACTCAATGTGACAATGACTCCAATGGCAACCAAGCAAGAAAACCTATCACTACTTGAACGTGGCAAGACCAAACCACCTAAGCTATACAAGGTGCGATTACTGAACGATGATTACACCACGATGGAATTCGTCATTGAAGTGTTGCAAACATTTTTTTCGATGGGCACGGAACAGGCAATGCAAGTCATGCTCAAAGTGCACAATGAAGGCTCCGCAATATGCGGTGTGTACTCGAAAGACATCGCAGAAACAAAAGTGAATCAAGTCATCGGCTATGCAATACAACATGGGCATCCATTAAAGTGCCACATGGAGGAAAATTAAATGATCGCGCAAGAACTGGAAGTAAGCCTGCACCTCGCCTTTGTCGAAGCTCGCCATAAGCGCCACGAGTTCATCACCGTGGAGCATCTGTTGATGGCGATGCTGGACAATCCTTCCGCAGCCCATGTATTGCGTGCCTGCGGTGCGGATATCGAGGAGCTTCGTGCAGTCCTTGCCCAACACATCGAGACTCACACCCCCGTCGTACCGGGAACGGGTGAAGTCGATACACAACCTACAGTGGGTTTCCAGCGCGTGATCCAGCGCGCCATCCTGCATGTGCAATCCACCAACAAGAAAGAAGTGACGGGTGCGAACATCCTCGTTGCCCTATTCGGCGAAAAGGAATCGCATGCCGTGTACTTCCTTAATCAACGCGCCATCACTCGTCTCGATGTTGTGAACTACATCGCACATGGCATCAACAAAACTGCCGAGGTGCAACCGAATACGCAGAAGACACCGAATGAAGCCGACGCCGAGCAGGAATCCAGCAAGGAGAGTGCGCTCTCGAACTACACACTCGACCTGAATGCCCACGCCATCGCTGGCAAAGTAGACCCGCTGATCGGCCGTGAACTCGAACTGGAGCGCGTCATCCAGACACTGTGTCGTCGTCGCAAGAACAATCCGCTGCTGGTGGGCGAGGCCGGCGTGGGCAAGACCGCCATTGCCGAAGGCCTGGCGCGCCGCATCACAGAAGGCGATGTGCCTGACGTCCTGAAAAACGCCCAGGTATTTGCGCTCGACATGGGCGCCCTGCTGGCCGGCACCAAATACCGCGGCGACTTCGAACAGCGCCTGAAAGCTGTACTGAAAGAGCTGAAGGAAACCGACAACTCGGTGCTGTTCATCGACGAAATCCACACCCTGATCGGCGCAGGCGCGGCCTCCGGCGGCACCATGGACGCCTCCAATCTGCTCAAGCCCGCACTATCGAGTGGCGCATTGAAATGTATCGGGGCGACCACCTATCAAGAATATCGCGGTATCTTCGAGAAAGATTCCGCACTATCACGTCGTTTCCAAAAAGTTGACGTGCCCGAACCCTCCGTCGAGCAGACGATCGAGATACTAAAGGGATTGAAGTCACGCTTCGAAGAACATCACAGTATCAAATACAGCGCTGCTGCCATCACAAGTGCCGCAGAGTTGTCTTCGCGCTTCATCAATGACCGTCATTTACCTGACAAAGCCATCGACGTGCTGGATGAAGCCGGTGCTGCACAACGTATCTTGCCAAAATCCAAACAAAAGAAGATTGTCGGCAAGCATGAGATCGAGGAGATCATTGCCAAGATCGCGCGTATCCCCACACGCACCGTGTCGCATGACGACATCAATGCGTTGAAGAACTTGGATCGCGATCTCAAGGCCACCGTGTTCGGCCAAGACAAAGCCATCGACGTGCTCGCCCGCGCCATCAAGATGTCACGTAGCGGCCTCGGCAATCCACAGAAACCCATCGGCAGCTTCCTATTCTCCGGCCCAACTGGTGTCGGCAAAACCGAAGTGGCGCGCCAATTGGCTTACAGCATGGGCATGCCCATCCACCGCTTCGATATGTCTGAGTACATGGAACGCCATGCGGTATCGCGCCTGATTGGCGCACCACCCGGTTACGTTGGATTCGACCAAGGCGGCCTGCTCACCGAAGCCATCAGCAAGCAGCCGCATAGCGTATTGCTATTGGATGAGATCGAGAAGGCACATCCGGACATCTTCACAAGTGATGGATCACGGCACGCTCACCGACAACAACGGACGCAAGGCCGACTTCCGCAATGTGGTCATCATCATGACCACCAATGCAGGGGCGGAGGCTTTGAACAAGAGCAGCATGGGCTTCACCAAGACCTCCTCGGTCGGCGATGAGATGGCTGACATCAAGAAGATGTTCACACCAGAGTTCCGCAACCGCTTGGATGCCATCATTTCTTTCGCCTCACTCGACAAGGAGATCATCCTGCGCGTAGTGGATAAATTCCTCATGCAATTGGAAGAGCAACTCCACGAGAAGAAAGTCGATGCCGTCTTTACGGATGCACTCAAGGATCATCTCGCCAAGAATGGCTTCGACCCATTGATGGGTGCACGCCCAATGGCACGGCTGATCCAAGACACCATCCGCTCAGCACTGGCGGACGAGTTGTTGTTCGGCAAGTTGGCGAGCGGCGGCAAAGTCACAGTGGATGTCAAAGATGGCAAGGTCTTACTGGAATTCGAAGAAGAGATAATCGCGGCCTAACTTTTTGCATTGACCGAAATGAACGGGGCGGGACATTCACTGTCTCGCCCCGTTCATTGATCAAATGACGCCCGACCTGCAATTCAATCCGGTTTCGGGCCTATGGATCGTGTTTCGCGATCAACCTAGTTACCGTCCCCTTGCATCGCCCCAACGCAACTCGGTACGGTCATCCCCCACGTAATAGGTTTGCCCTGTGCGATGTTCCACGCAGTAGTTGGGCGAGACGATGGTCTCTTTGAAGGTCTGCCCTGCGCTGATGCGGGTGTATTCCATCAAGATGCTACGGATGACGTTGGCGTCTTTGCAGATATGCGAGCCACGCGTGATCCACGAGGGGCCCACGATCTCGGCTCCCGCTTCGATGCATACGCCCGAGTCGATATAGACCGGCCCTTCGATCCTCACTTTGTCCCAATCGATCTTGGTATTGATGCCGACCCACACGCCCGGCTTCACTTCTCTGCCGGGCATCTTCATGTGCGCTACTTCGCCCTTCAGCACACGCTGCAGCACGCTCCAATAATCGGAGACATGACCGATGTCGATCCAGTTGAAGAAACGTTTCTGCGCGTAGAAGGGCATGCCTTTCTCCGCCAACATGGGGAAGAGTTGGCTGCCGATGTCGAATACCGTGTCTTTGGGGATGAGGCCAATGACTTCGGGTTCGAAGATGTAAATTCCGGTACTGGCGAAATTGGAACGCGCCTCTTCAGGTTTGGGCTTTTCCTGGAAGGCGAGGATGCGGCCTTCGCCATCCGTCTCCACCACGCCGTAGTTGCTGACTTCGCTGTTCGGCACTTCCAATGTGATGACGCTGGCCATGGCTTTCTTGGCTTTGTGCTCCAACACAGCCGCGCCGATATCGAGGTCGATGAGGGCATCGCCGCAAATGACAAGGGTGGTGGTGTCAAAGAATCCGCCGAAGTCTTGGATCTTGCGCATGCCACCGGCAGAGCCCATAGATTTTGGGGTGATCTCGCCATATTCGTACACCCCTTCGTAAGAGTAGCCGATGTTCACGCCCCAACGGCTGCCATTGCCGAAGTAGTTTTCGATCTTCCAGTGTTTGTGGGCGACATTGACCATGATGTCTTCGATGCCGTAATGCGCAAGGTGCTCGATGAGATATTCCATCACGGGTTTGCCGAGGATGGGGATCATGGGTTTGGGCAGGTCTTTAGTCAGCGGGCGAACGCGGGTACCTTGCCCGGCAGCGAGGATCATTCCCTTTATCTTTGGCATATCGAATCCTTAGCTATTTTGATGAAACAGCCCACACAAATTTACAACTCGTGCATTCTAACTCAGCGTCATTAGGGATGATTCAAAGTCGTAGTTCGTTTTATCATCCGCACATGTTATCTACCTATCGTGGTCGCTTCGCCCCCTCTCCCACTGGGCCGTTACATTTCGGCTCCTTGGTGGCTGCGGTCGGCAGTTACCTAGAATCCAAGAGCAAGAGCGGGAACTGGTTGGTACGCATGGAAGACCTCGACACCCCGCGCTGCATTCCGGGTGCTGCAGACGATATTCTGCACACTCTCGATATCTTCGGGTTGCGTAGCGATGAGCCGGTGATGTATCAAAGCCAGCGCACGCCGGCTTATGCAGCGGCTCTTCGACAGTTGCAAAACAGTGGTGTGGCATATCCGTGTTGTTGTACACGCAGGGAGATTTCAGATTCGGCATTGCATGGGATCGAGGGGCCGGTATATCCCGGCACGTGCCGAACTGGCATTCCTACTGAACGTGAAGCGAGGTCTTGGCGGGTAAGGACTGATGGACAAGTTACCGAATTCGTGGACGCACTTCAGGGCGTCATTTCGCAACAACTCGAAACTGAGATTGGTGATTTCGTGGTGAAACGTGCTGATGGACTGTTCGCCTACCAACTCGCAGTGGTGGTGGATGATGCCGCACAAGACATCACGCACATCGTGCGCGGGGCAGATTTGCTGAATTCAACGCCTCGCCAAATTCATCTGCAACGCTTGCTGGGGTTAACCGCCCCAGCCTACATGCATCTGCCTGTGGCGGTGAATGAGGCAGGAGAGAAACTGAGCAAGCAAACACTGGCCTCGCCAGTGGATGTTTCGCAACCTGTCACCACACTGATTCGCGTATTGGATTTTCTAAGACAAGAACCTCCCAAGACGCTAGCGAATGGCAACGTAGGAACGGTGTTGGATTGGGCAATAAAGAATTGGGATGCCACGAAGCTACAAGGCGTGAAGTCTATTCACGCCTGAAGGCGAATGCCCTACTTCGCAGCCTGTCTGCGGTGCTTGATGAATTCCAGGATCGCTGGAATGAATGAGACGACGATGATGACGAGGATCATCAGAGTGAGGTTGTTCTTGATGATGGGGATGTTGCCGAAGAAGTAACCGGCGATGGTCAAACTGCCGATCCACGCCACGCTACCCAGCGCGCTGAACATGACGAATGAGCGGTAGTTCATAGTGCCGATGCCAGCCACAAAGGGCGCAAAAGTGCGGATGATGGGCAAGAAGCGCGCGAAGATGATGGTCTTGCCGCCGTGCTTATCGAAGAACAGATGTGTCTTCTCTAGGTGTTCGTGTTTGATGAGTTTCTGGCTGGCGTGATTGAGCAAACGTAGCCCGAGTAAGCGACCGACCCAGTAGTTGGTATTGTCACCACTGAACGCTGCCACGATGAGAAGCGGCATCAATATCTCTAGCTGCAACGAACCCATGCCACACAACGCACCCGTCACAAAGAGTAGCGAATCACCGGGTAGGAACGGTGCGACGACCAAACCCGTTTCGGCGAAGATGATGACGAACAAGATAGCGTAGACCCACACGCCATACTCCTGCACCAACGCAAGGAGATGCGCGTCCAGATGCAGGACGATGTCGAGGAAACTGGTCAGCAGTTCCATCGTTTAAGGCAGCACTTCTTCTGCTTCGGTCTTCTCTGGCTTGATGAAGTCCTCGCGCGACACGCCGAAGATCATCAGCAAGGGGCTGGCGACCAGCACCGAGGAATAGATACTGAACAAGATGCCGATGGTCAGCGCTAGGGCGAAGTAGTGCAAGGTGGCTCCGCCCAAGAACAACATGGAGGTGACCATCATCTGCGTACAGCCGTGGGTGATGATGGTGCGTGACATGGTGCGGGTGATGGCGTTGTCGATGATCTCGGCCACATCGGTCTTGCGCATCTTGCGGAAGTTCTCGCGGATCGCCAACACCGCCGCCAATACGGAGAGTGAGAACTCCCACTGGAAGAAGGCGAAGAAGCCTAGGATGATGACCACGTCATGCAAGTTCGCGATGATGGCAGCAAGGCCGAACTTCCACTCGAAGCGAACCCACAGATAGCCCACGATACCCAGCGACACCAGCAACAGAGCCATCGCGCCGTTCTCGACCAGATCCTTGCCGACCTGCGGACCGACGAACTCGACGCGGCGCAATTCGACGCTGGCATCTTGTGCACGCAACGCTTCCAATACGGTCTCAGAGAGTTTCGCGCCCACGGTATTCTGTTTCAACGGCACTTGGATCAATACGTCTTTGCTTGACCCGAAGTTCTGCACCACAGAATCATGCAGGCCGATCTCTTCCAACTTGCCACGTACTTTGTCCAAGTCGGCAGATTGTGCGTAGTGCACTTCCAACACGGTGCCACCGGTGAAATCCACGCCGAAGTTCAATCCTCTTGTACCCAGGAAGAACACCGCCAACAGAAACGTCACCAGGGAGATGCTGGTGGTCACTTTCCCGTAGCTCATGAACGGGATGTCTTTTTTGATTTTGAAGAATTCCATGATTTACCTCTTAGCCTAGCGAGCAAGAGAAACAATGATCGCTTCCCTCACCCTAACCCTCTCCCAGTGGGCGAGGGAACAAACGTCTCGCTTACGCGAGTTCTTTTAACCTATTGCGACGTTATTGAGTCGCGCCTTGCGACCGTAGAACAGATTGACCATCGCACGCGATACCAGCACCGCGCTGAACATCGAAGTCAGGATGCCCAGACACAAGACGACAGCGAAGCCCTTGATAGGCCCGGAACCGAACATGAACAAGGCGATACCAGCGATGAGCGTGGTGATGTTAGAGTCAAGGATGGTGGCGAACGCGTTCTCATAACCCGTGTGGATCGCCATCTGCGGCGGCACACCGTTACGCAACTCTTCGCGAATACGTTCATTGATGAGCACGTTGGAGTCGATCGCCATGCCCAAGGTCAGTGCGATACCTGCCATACCGGGCAAAGTCAGTGTGGCTTGCAACATCGACAGCAACGCGACCAACAACAGCAAGTTCGCCATCAATGCGATGACCGAGATGGTGCCGAACATCAGGTAGTAAACGATCATGAAGACGCTGATGGCGATGAAACCGATCTTGGTGGAGTTGAATCCACGGTCGATGTTGTCTGCCCCCAAACTGGGGCCAACGGTGCGCTCTTCGATGATCTCCATCGGTGCGGCCAAAGCACCTGCGCGCAACAGCAAGGCGGTGTTCTGCGCTTCGCTGGTATCCATCTGTCCGCTGATCTGCACGCGACCGCCGCCGATTTCTTCACGGATCACCGGGGCAGTCACCACTTCGCCGCGGCCTTTTTCGAACAGGATGATGGCCATGCGCTTGCCCACGTTCTCACGCGTCGCCTCTTTGAATTTACGTGCACCGACGGCATCCAGATTGATATGCACGGCGGCTTCGTTGTTGCGGTTATCAAAACCTGGTTGTGCATCGTTGATACGTTCGCCAGTCAGAATCACGGTCTTTTTAACGAGCAGTGCAGTGCCATCGCGTTCTTTGAATATCTCTGTGCCAAAAGGAGCGACTCCGCCGAGACCGACTTGGTGTTCGTCATCGACTAGGCGCACTTCCAGGGTCGCGGTACGGCCAAGGATGTCTTTCGCACGCGCTGTGTCTTGCACGCCGGGCAGTTGCACCACGACGCGATCGACACCTTGCTGTTGAATGACCGGTTCGGCCACGCCCAACTCGTTCACACGATTACGCAGGGTGACTAAGTTTTGCTGCACGGCAGATTCTTGGATGCGCAACTTCTCTTGCGGTTTGAGGTTGGCGATCAACAGATATTCGCCCGCCACATCACTGGAGCTGAACTCCAATCCTGCAAAACGCTGCTTGAGTTCAGCTTCACCTTTGCTGCGTGCATCAGCATCGCGGAACTTGGTGGTGATGGCATTCGCATCGCGCGTCACGCCTGAGTAAGCGATGTTAGCCTCACGCAAGGTGCTGCGAATATCAGCCGCATTGGATTCGGATGCCTTATCCAATGCAGCCTTCATGTCTACCTGCATCAGGAAATGCACACCACCGCGCAAGTCCAGACCGAGGTACATGGGCAATGCGTTAAGGTTGGTGAGCCACGCTGGAGAACGTGACAACAGGTTCAGCGCGACGACGTAGTCTTCACCCAAAGCCGCATGCAATGCATCTTTCGCCTTGATCTGACTATCCGTGTCCGCAAAGCGTGCTT
Source organism: Gallionellaceae bacterium (assembly GCA_006218055.1). Taxonomy (GTDB): domain Bacteria; phylum Pseudomonadota; class Gammaproteobacteria; order Burkholderiales; family Gallionellaceae; genus Sideroxyarcus. The sequence goes on along the minus strand of VBWD01000006.1, from coordinate 66,029 downwards.
TCACACTCGTTGAATCGAGGGAAAGTATCTCTGGGGTCAGTTGCGCGCCCTTCAATGCCTCTTCAACACGCTGCAACAAGGCTGTATCCGCCTTGAGGTGTGACCTGAGCGGCAGCACTTGCACCGCCGGCGATTCTCCGTACAGGTTCGGCAGGGCATACACCAAGCCAGTGACGAGCGCAAACAGGATCAACAGGTATTTCCAGATCGGATAGTGATTCATTGCAGCACCTTGCTTACAGCGAGAATTGAAAGATTCGCGAAGCGATTCGTTCGCCTCCTCGCCCGCTTGCGGGAGAGGATTGAGGTGAGGGAATCGAACAGCGAGAACTCATATTGAGAATCAAATAGACTTGATCGTGCCTTTTGGCAACACTGTCTGAATGGCGAACTTTTGGTATTGAACGATGACGCCTGCAGCCACTTCGACTGCGACGTATTCTTCGCCCACTTTTTCCACACGGCCCAAGGCACCGCCGCCCGTAACGACTTCATCGCCCTTTTGCAGCGCGTCCATCATTGCTTTGTGCTCTTTGGAACGTTTTTGTTGCGGACGCAGGATGAGAAAATAGAACACTGCCAACAAAGCAACCAATGGCAGGAACTCGAGGAAACCACCGCCTGCGGGTGCTGCGGCTGCGCCTTCTGCGTGTGCGTTGCTGATGAACAGTTCAGAAATCGAAATCATGTGCTTACTCTCCGTGATGAATGACAAAAAACTAAGGGCATGGCAAGTTGCCGCCCCCAATTGTAAGAATCGCTATGCGACTTCCACATTTAAGGGCGCGCATTCTAGCACGGATGATGTGACCGATTTGCTACGCCCAGTAGGGGTTCAGCGGCCTGCGCGTGCCTGATGGAACTCTGCTTGGAACTCGACAAAACGACCCGCCTCGATGGACGCTCTGACCTGTTGCATCAGTTCTTGGTAGTAGTGCAAGTTGTGGATGGTATTCAGGCGCGCGCCCAATATCTCGCCCAATCGGTGCAAGTGGTGCAGATAGGCACGCGTGAAGTTCTGACAGGTGTAGCACTTACATTGCGGATCGAGTGGGCCGGTATCCATGCGGTATTGCGCGTTCTTGATGCGTACATCGCCAAAGCGGGTGAATAGGTGGCCGTTACGTGCATTGCGCGTCGGCATCACGCAGTCGAACATGTCGATACCTTCCGCGACGGCGGCCACCAAGTCTTCTGGTGTGCCCACCCCCATCAGGTAGCGCGGTTTGTCTTGCGGCATTTGCGGTGCGGTGTGCTTCAAGATGCGCAGCATGTCTTCCTTGGGCTCCCCCACCGACAAACCGCCGATGGCAAAACCATCGAAGCCGATGTCTTTCAATCCTGCCAGTGACTCATCACGCAGATGTTCGTGCATGCCGCCCTGCACGATACCGAACAGCGCATTGGGATTGCCTTCGTGCGCCTTCTTGCTGCGCTCCGCCCAGCCCAATGACAAGCGCATGGATACGCCCGCGACCTGCTCGTCGGCCGGATACGGCGTGCATTCGTCGAAGATCATCACGATATCGGAATTCAGCACGCGCTGGATGCGCATGGACTCTTCTGGCGAGAGGAAGCATTTGTCGCCGTTCACGGGCGATCTGAATTCCACGCCACCACCGGTGATCTTGCGTAGCTCACCCAGACTGAATACTTGGAAACCGCCCGAGTCGGTGAGGATGGGGCCATCCCAGCTCATGAATTTGTGCAAACCACCGTGCGCCGCTATGACTTCCAGTCCCGGACGTAACCATAGATGAAAGGTGTTGCCGAGGACGATATGTGCGTCGATATCCTTTAGCTCTTGTGGCGACATCGCCTTCACCGTGCCATAAGTTCCCACGGGCATGAAGGCCGGTGTCTCCACCTTGCCATGCGCTAACTCAATAGTGCCGCGACGTGCCGCACCGGATTGTTTGTGTAGTGTGAATTTCATAGCTCTCTCTCGATCAACATCGCATCCCCATAACTGAAGAAACGATATTCGTTTGTGACGGCATGCTTATAAGCGGCAATCAGCTTCTGCATCCCGCCGAAGGCACACACCAACATCAACAAGGTGGAACGTGGCAGATGGAAGTTGGTCAGCAACACCTCAATGACTTTGAATCGGTAACCCGGCGTGATGAATATCTTCGTCTCACCCGAACCCGCCTTCAACTCACCACCCGCTGCTGCACTTTCCAATGCGCGCAGGCTGGTCGTGCCAACTGACACCACGCGTCCGCCTTTAGCCTTGGCTTGCTTGATCGCATCCACGGTCGCTTGCGGCACGGTGTAACGCTCGCTGTGCATGACATGTTCTTCGACTTTATCTGCGCGCACAGGCTGAAATGTTCCGGCGCCAACATGCAACGTGACGTAGGCGATGTTCACCCCTTTGGACCGCAAGGTATCCAGCATCGCTTGGTCGAAATGCAGACCCGCCGTGGGTGCAGCCACCGCGCCCTGCTCTCTGGCGAACACGGTCTGATAACGCTCGTCATCCTCAGCCTCGGCAGCATGGGTGATGTAGGGCGGCAAGGGAAGCTTGCCGTATTGCTCCAACACAGACTCGACGGGCGCATCGCAAGCAAAACGCAGGTGGAAGAATTCATCCTCACGCCCCAATACTTCGACGGTGACGGCATCGGCCAACTCGAAGGTGCTGCCGGCTTTGGGTGATTTGCTGGCGCGCACCTTGGCCAAGACTTCATGCGTACCCAGTATGCGCTCGACCATCACTTCGATCTGTCCGCCCGTGGCCTTCTTACCAAACAAGCGGGCTTTGAGGACGCGGGTGTCGTTGAGGATGAGGATGTCGTGCTCGTTCAGCAAACTGGACAAATCGAAGAATGCCTTATCCTCCAGCCCAGCAAGGCCGACATGCAACAAACGACTGGCACCGCGCTGTTTAGGCGGGTGCTGGGCGATCAATCGCTCAGGCAGTTCGAAGTCGAATTCCTCGGTACGCATGTCAGGCAAAAACGGCTGGGTAAAAATAAAGGCGCGCATTGTAGTTGATGAACCAAGGTGTTTCGTGGATAATTCGCGCCCTTCCAAGACGGATCGCCAGAATATTGGACTCAAAATCCAGTGCCTGAAAGGGCGTGGGGGTTCGATTCCCCCCCCCGGCACCAAACAACGCTTCAATCTATAATCCCTGTCAACGCACCTCAATCGAGGCGCGTTGCTCGTCCCCGACACTTGTTGTGTCACAAACGTTTCTCAACTTTATTGAATTGGAGCCACACATGAAACTGTTGTCTACACTGATCGCTGCTGCATTCGCTGCCGTTTCCTTCTCCGCTTTTGCTGACCACCATGCAGCTGCTCCTGCTGCTGCCGCAACTGCTCCAGCAGCCGTTGCCGCCCCAGCCAAGGCGGAAGAGCACAAGCACGAAGCCAAGGAAGAGCACAACGATGCAGCTAAAGCTGAGCGTAAAGCGAAAAAAGACGCTGAAAAGGCTGCAAAGAAAGCTAAGAAAGACGCTGAAAAAGCGGCTAAAAAAGCTAAGAAAGAGAAGAAGGAAGAGCACGAAGATCATCACGATGACAAAGCTGCTGCGCCAGCCGCCGTTAAGTAATTTAGATATGATCAAGAAAGGCAGGGGAGACCCTGCCTTTTTTTATTTCGATTAAAATCTCACCATGATTTGGAAACCACACGCCACCGTCGCCGCCGTCCTTGAACAGGATAATAAATTCTTGCTGGTGGAAGAACATACCCCCCAAGGTTTACTTTTCAACCAACCTGCCGGTCACTGGGAAGCGAACGAAACCCTGGCCGCGGGCGCTGCGCGCGAAGTGTTGGAAGAATCTGCCTACGATTTCGAGCCCGAGTATCTCATCGGTGTGTATCGCTGGCATTCGACCGCATCAGAAACGACCTACCTGCGCTTCGCCTTTGGCGGCAAGGTTCTCGCACACCATCCAGAACGTGCGTTGGACAAAGGCATCGTGCGTGCCGTGTGGATGACTCTTGATGAAATCCGTTCCACACAAGAGCGGCATCGCAGCCCGCTCATCCTGCGCTGCGTAGAAGACTACATCGCAGGCAAACGCTATCCGCTCGACTTGATCACTCACTATGCGTAAACAGCACATCGTTGTCGGGATGTCGGGTGGTGTGGATTCCGCTGTCACCGCCCTGCTCCTAAAACAACAAGGTTATGAAGTCACCGGCCTGTTCATGAAAAACTGGGAAGACGATGACGACAGTGAGTATTGCGAATATAAAGACCGCGTGTTCAGTTATTTCCTGCGCGAGTACGAAGCAGGACGTACACCCAACCCCGACATCCTGTGCAATTCCGAGATCAAGTTCAAAGCTTTTTTGGATCATGCCATCCGTCTGGGGGCAGACAAGATCGCCACAGGCCATTACGCCAAAGTGCGCGAACAAGACGGTTCGTTCCAGTTGCTCAAGGCGGATGACCACAGTAAAGATCAGAGTTATTTCTTGCATCGCTTGAATCAGCTTCAATTGTCCAAATCGATGTTCCCTCTGGGTGACATCCCCAAATCCAAAGTGCGCGAGATCGCACACCAGCACAACCTTTCCAATGCCGCGAAGAAAGATAGCACCGGCATCTGTTTCATTGGTGAGCGCCCTTTCCGCGAGTTCTTGAACCGCTACCTCCCCACCAAACCTGGCGACATGGTCACGCCCGAAGGCAAGGTCATGGGACAGCACATGGGGCTGTCGTTCTACACCTACGGCCAGCGTCAAGGATTGGGCATCGGCGGCGGCAAAGAGAGTAGTGGCGAACCATGGTTCGTGGCAGGCAAGAACATGGCGAACAATCGCCTGATCGTGGTGCAGGGGCACGACCACCCTGCACTGCTCGACCCAGAGTTGGATGCATTAGACATGCATTGGATCAGCGGACATGCGCCCGATGTCTCACGCGCTTTGGCCGCAAAGACACGCTATCGCCAGCAGGATGCGACATGCCATATCTCGCTGCCTCAGAGCGACCAAGCCCACTTCACCTTTGATGAGGCGCAATGGGCTGTGACACCCGGACAATCCGTGGTCGCTTACGACGGCGATATCTGCCTCGGTGGCGGCATCATCAAATAGCGTCAAAGGACAACCATGTTCACCGATCTCACTCCTGACATCATTCGCCTTCTCCTCGTTCTGGCTGGCACTGTATTGGCGCACTTCTTTGTTGGTCGCGCACTTAAGCGGGCCGAGGATGCGGCCTCACACACAGAGAACATATGGGACGATGCACTCATCTCCGCCGCAAAGAAACCTCTCCCCGCACTGATCTGGCTTTCCGGACTCTCGTTTGCATTACATCTGGTGCATCGCCAAACGGGTGAACAGTTACTCGATTACCTGTCCCCAGCTCGCAACATCGGATTCATCCTCTGCGTCTCTTGGTTCCTATTCAAACTGATACGTGAAGCTGCTGATAAGGCGATCGCTTTGCGCCCTCACGTTGGCGGGGCAGAAGACCGCACAACCGTGGATGGGCTAAGTAAGATCGGTCGTATCGTCGTAGTCGTGCTCGCAGCATTGATGGTGATGCAGACATTAGGATTCAGCATCTCAGGCGTATTGGCTTTCGGTGGTGTCGGCGGTATCGCCGTGGGTTTTGCCGCCAAGGACCTGCTAGCCAATCTATTCGGCGGATTGATGGTGCATCTGGATCGTCCATTCAACATCGGCGAGAAGATCCGCTCGCCTGATCGCGAGATCGAAGGCATCGTAGAGCATATCGGTTGGCGCCAGACCAGCATACGTGCAAACAATATGGCATTGCTCTTCGTTCCCAACTCTTTGTTCACCTCGATTGTCGTAGAGAACACTTCACGCATTTCGCATCGACGCATCGAAGAGACTATTGGCCTGCGCTATCAAGACCTCGACAAGGTAACTGTGATCGCAACAGAGATAGAACAGATGTTAAAAATTCATCCTGAGATCGACCCTGAACAAAATGTGATCGTCGCACTGTCAAAATTGGCAGAATCCTCTCTAGACCTTACCTTGTTAGCTTTCACCAGATCGGGTGGTTTGCCGCAATACCATCAGATTCGACAGGATGTGCTACTCAAGGTCTCTGATATCGTGCTTCGACATGAAGCTGACTTCGCATTCCCGACCCGCACGCTCCTGCAGCCTGCATAGGTAGCCGACTTCACGTAAAATGCGCCCCTGAATTCTTTTTGGCTACGACATCATGACTCTTTCCGCTCTCACCGCCCTTTCTCCACTCGATGGTCGCTATCAAAGCAAGGTCGAATCTTTGCGCGCCTATTTCAGCGAATACGGCTTGATCCGTTACCGCTTGCTGATCGAAATCGAATGGCTCAAAGCCCTGAGCGCCGAGTCAGGTATCAAAGAACTTCCACCATTCACCATCGGCACCATCGCTCAGCTCGATCAACTCGCGGCACAATTTTCGGAAACGGATGCGGAACAGATCAAAGCCATCGAGCGCCGTACCAATCATGATGTGAAGGCCATCGAATATTGGATGCGTGAGAAGTTGGCCGAGAACCCGGAGACTGCAAAAGCACTGGAATTCATCCATTTCGCTTGCACTTCTGAAGACATCAACAACCTCAGCCACGCGATGATGCTCAACCACTCGCGCAAGGAAGTGATGTTGTCTGGCTTGCAGGCCATCATCGACAAGCTGCGCAGCATCGCCCACCAACTGTCGGATGTCCCCATGCTGTGCCGTACGCACGGACAGACTGCGACTCCAAGCACCATGGGCAAGGAGATCGCCAACGTTGTGCATCGTCTGCGTCGCGCTCATGCACGCATCGCAGCGGTCGAAATACTGGGCAAGATCAACGGCGCAGTGGGAAATTACAACGCACATCTGTCTGCTTATCCCGATGTGGATTGGGAAAGCTTCGCAAAACGCTTCGTCGAAGCGCGCGGCATTGCGTTCAACCCCTACACCATCCAGATCGAGCCGCACGATTGCATGGCTGAACTGTACGACGCATACGCTCGAGCCAACACCATCCTCGTCGACCTGAACCGCGACATCTGGGGTTACATCTCACTGGGTTATTTCAAACAGAGAGTGGTTGCAGGCGAAGTGGGTTCATCCACCATGCCGCACAAGGTCAACCCGATCGACTTCGAGAACTCGGAAGGCAATCTGGGATTGGCGAATGCGTTGCTGAAACACCTATCCGAGAAGCTCCCCGTCTCACGCTGGCAGCGCGACCTCACCGATTCCACCGTGTTGCGCAACATGGGCGTCGCGATGGGTTACACCTTGCTGGCCTATGAGTCTTGCTTGAAGGGTTTGAACAAATTGGAAGCCAATCCACAACGCTTGGCGGATGACTTGAACAATAGCTGGGAAGTGCTGGCCGAGCCTATCCAGACCGTGATGCGTCGTTACAACATCGAGAACGCTTACGACAAGCTGAAGGAGTTGACGCGCGGCAAGGGTGGTATCAATCGCGAAAGCCTCGCCACCTTCATTCAGACACTGGATATCCCTGAGAGCGAAAAGCAGCGCTTACAGAACCTCAGCCCAGAGACTTACCTAGGCAAAGCGGCAGAGTTGGCGAAACGTATCTAACCGGTCGTCATCGCTCCAAAACAAAAGCCCGCATCAGCGGGCTTTGTTCATTGCGCGGGTGTAAAACTTAGTGGTGGTGACCGCCGTCGCCATGCACGTGACCGTGTGTCAGCTCTTCGGCTGAAGCAGCACGTACGCCAGTGACAGCGCCTGAGAATACGAGCGATTTGCCCGCCAGTGGATGATTTCCATCGACAGTCACTTCATCAGCAGTCACTTCGGTGACGGTGTAGAGCATGAAGTCTTCGTCATCATCCCCTTCCGCACCGCCCTCGAATTGCATACCGACTGCGACTTCCTTAGGGAACATATCGCGCGGTTCAGCACGCACGAGTTCGTGCTCGTATTCACCAAAAGCATCATCCGGTTCCATACTGACGGAGAACGTGTCGCCGACATTCTTACCTTCCAACGCTTCTTCCACCGTTGGGAAGATACCGTCGTAGCCACCGTGAAGGTAGCTGATCGGGTCGCCTGCCTTTTCGATCACGGTGCCGTCAGCGTCCGCAAGTTGATAGGTGAGCGAGACAACTGCGTTCTTTGCGATCTTCATTTCATTTCCTTTACCAGTTTTAAAATCTCTTGAGCATGTCCATGCGCGTGCACGGCATAAAGGGCATGGCGTAACTTGCCCTGTTTGTCGATGATGAACGTTGAACGTTGAATAGATAGCTTCTTATGTCCATCCACTTCTTTCTCAACCATCACGCCATATTTCCTGCACACGCGCGCCTCGGTATCGGACAACAACAATACGGAAAGCCCGTGTTTATCGCGGAAGGACGCGTGACTGATACATTCATCACGACTGACGCCCACAACGATGGTGTCGTATTTTGCAAAATCCTCTTCATGGTCGCTGAACTCGTTCGCTTCCATGGTGCACCCGGGTGTATCGTCCTTAGGGTAGAAATAAAGAACAACGTTGTGCTTTCCTTGCTGTCCGACCAACTTGAATGGTGCCATGTCAGCATCGGGCAACTCGAAATGTGGCGCATCCATCCCAGCTTGTAGTGGTGCAGCTTGTTGTTGTGGCATGCCGTCCTCCTAGGCCACATTCTATCTAATTTTCAATATGGGGCACGGCGTAATTTGCTTTTCAACGATTGTTGCAGGGCTATAATCCAGGCATGAAAAATACTCTACTTGGCGGAATCACTCCGCAACAATTCCTGCGCGATTATTGGCAAAAGAAGCCATTACTGATCCGTCAGGCCGTGCCCGGGTTCAAGGGCTTGCTCGATCCCCAACAGCTGATCGACTTAGCCTGCACTGAGGATGTACAGGCGCGCCTCGTGACACAACAACGTGGCAAATTTGGTTTGCAATCTTCCCCTTTCGAACCTGGTGATTTCAAGGGGTTCGGCAAAGCCAAGTGGTCTGTCCTGGTGCAAGGCGTGAATCACTTCCTGCCGGAAGCGACGGAGCTGATCAAACACTTCAATTTCATCCCGCATGCACGACTCGATGACCTGATGGTGAGCTACGCCCCGAAAGGCGGCGGTGTCGGCCCACACTTCGACATCTATGATGTTTTTCTTTTACAGGGTTACGGTCATCGTCGTTGGCAGATATCCACCCAAGCAGACCAGACGCTGATCGAAGGTGCACCTCTACGCATCCTGAAGGACTTCAAAGTCGAGCAAGAATGGGTTTTGGAACCCGGCGACATGCTGTATCTACCGCCACAGTGCGCACATAACGGCATCGCCGAGGATGACTGCATGACCTACTCCATCGGCTTCCGCACGCCGTGGTATCAAGAATTGGCAGAGCAGTTCCTGGTCTATCTGCAAGACCGTATCGAAATCCAAGGAAACTACGCCGACCCCGATCTGAAACTGCAAAAACATCCGTCCGAAATCGGGCGGGAGATGCTGAAACAGGTCGCCGACACCATTCGCAAAGTGAAATGGGATGATGAGGATGTGGCGAACTTCTTGGGTTGCTACCTCTCCGAACCCAAGCCTCATGTATTTTTCGATGGGCCAGACAAGCCGCTGTCCGAGACCAAATTCTCACAGGCAGCGCAAAAATACGGTTTGACACTGGATCTGAAGGCACAGATGCAATGCTACGGCAATACAGTATTCATCAATGGGGAAGCATGCCCTGTGAGAAAAACTGATTATCGGGTATTGCGCGAATTAGCAGATACGCGCGCCCTGAGTGCTAATACAAAATTCACCGCCGGGATCATCGGCTTGCTTTACGAATGGTATCTGGACGGATTCTTGGCACCCACAAGGAGGCGTTGATCATGAGTGACGATACGCTGCAACACACCCTATTCGATGGCACGGTCGACTATATAGAGGCTCTGGATACGGTGTGTGCCTCGGCACAACACACCTTGAACATCTTCGAGAAGGACTTCTCCGATATCGGTTTCAACACTGAGTCCCGTTATCACGCATTACGACATTTCCTTCTGGGCAGCACGACTAGCCGATTGCAGATACTGGCGCACGACCCTCAACATCTGGTGCGTTATTGTCCACGCATGATGATGTTGTTAAGAGAGTTCAGTCACAGCATGGATATTTTCCAAACTCCCGCCCACATGAAAGGTGTCACCGAACCTTTCGCTGTGGCCGACAACGCCAATTATGTGCGTCGCTACCATTTCGATGATGCTCGCGGACTGCTCGCCAAGAACGACCCCGAAGGAGCGCGCCTACTCAATTCACGTTTCCAAGAGATGTGGTCTTCCTCCCATCCCGGAGCAACCCCAACCAGATTGGGCTTATAACATCTAGCTTTTTTTGTGGGAGTTGTTAGAATGCCGCGCCCTTTGTAGTAGGGAGGTTGCTGCGAAGGTTCTGGTGCCTCTTCAAAATTGGCTTTTTGTGTTTATTATTTATCGATAGGAAATAAAATGAAATCTGCATTGTTCGCTGTTCTGGTTGCTCTGTCTCTCGTTGCTTGTGGTGAAAAGGCTGCTGACGTTTCCGCTGTTGCTGCTTCCGCAGCAGCCGCTGCTCCAACTGTTGCTGATGCTGCTTCTGGCGTTGCTGCTGCCGCTTCCGCAGTTGCTGCTGAAGTTGCTGCTCCAGCAAAGCACTAATCTTTGCTGCTCTGGCAGAGACAAAAAAGCCGACGCAAGTCGGCTTTTTTACGTCCCTCGTTTGCTCAGAATATCTCTCGCCAATCCAATCCCCGCTGCTGGTCCGCCACGGCGATCCAATCCTGAGCGCAACCTAATACTCCACTCAATGCGGCAACAGCCAATGCTGGCAGATTATTCTGCTGACTCAAATGTGCCGCAACGATATGTTGCAAATGGGTGTTATCAAGTTTCGAAAGCAAGGCTGCTGACTGCTGATTGTTCAGATGCCCGAAGCGACCACCCACACGCTGTTTCAGACTAGAAGGATAACGCCCGTTACGCAGCATCTCCTCGTCGTGATTGCATTCCAATATGAGGGCATGACATCCCGAAAGTACGGATTCGATATGCGGTGTTGCATGGCCCGTATCGGTCAGTACGCCCAATCTAAAAGCCCCGTCGCCGAACACATATTGCACGGGCTCACCTGCATCATGCGGAACAAGGAAAGGCTGTACGTGGATATCACCTACGGCAAATGAAGAATGGGGATTGATCTCGGTGACAGCGATATCTGCAAAAGCTGCATGCTGGAAGCGCAACGTGCCATGTGTCATCCAAACTGGAATGCCGAATTTACGTGCCAATCTAGCCACGCCAGCGATGTGATCACCGTGCTCATGTGTGACTAGGATGCCATTGAGTTGTTCTGCTTGTAGCCCGAGGCGGGCCAGACGCGTGACGGTCTCACTGACGGAGAAACCGCAATCCATCAGCAACCTTGTGGAGCCTACTTGAACGACGAGCGCATTGCCTTCGCTACCACTCCCCAGAAGTGCAAAGCGCATCACTGCGGATTACTTCTCCAGATTCTGGAACACGACATCAAGAATGCGCATCGCCTCTTTGCCGTTCAGATCATTGCCTTCTTTGACGGTCACATCACTCACGCCATTGACCTCATGCACCGATACTTGAACGTCAGCGACGTTCTTATCTTTGGATACGTTCTTCAAGAAATAGACGCCCTTGCTTCTATCCATGTCCCCAACAGCGATGCCTGTCTTCTCCAAGGCTAAGCCTGTCTTGCGCCAGACGCGATCAAAAGATTCCGTGACCAAGATGAAGCGCACACCACCTACCGTCAACAATTGCGTCGTCGGAGCTACTGTAGTGGCGACAGGAGCACTAGCGGGAAGCGCGCAGGGTTCAGCAGCCTTTTCGCGCGTGAAATCGGAATACTTAGCCACTTGTGTACCATCTGCTGCAGGAATCGCAAAACGTTGGTCTGCTACGCCCTTGGTCAGATCGGGCGGTACTTCCAAGGCTGGCGCTTCCACCGCCCCAGCCTTGTAATCCACCTGCTTGCGTTCAAAGATGCTACATCCCGCCAACAGTGTGATTGCGGCCAAGCCGATGATGATGTTGCGTGTGTTCATAGTGTTTCCCATCTCAAATGACCCCGGCCTGACGCATCGCCGCTTCCACGACAGGTTGTGCACCTGTCGAGAGCGGTGTGAGCGGCAAGCGCAATGTGTTCTTCATCTTACCCATACGTGCCACAGCCCATTTCACTGGAATGGGATTGGCTTCGACGAACAGGTGGCGATGTAATCCAAGCAATCGGAAGTTGATCTCGCGTGCTTTGGCGACTTCGCCCTTCAATGCTGCTGCACACATCTCGTGCATCAACTTGGGGGCGACGTTGGCAGTCACCGAGATGGTGCCGTGCGCACCCAACAACATCAGCGCCAAGGTACTCGCATCATCGCCACTGTAGATCGCAAAATCTTTAGGCGCGCGTTGCAGTAAGTCGCTACCACGCTCGATACCGCCTGTCGCATCTTTGATGCCCACGATGTTCTTGATCTGTGCCAAACGCAGCACGGTGTCGTTGCTCATGTCCGCACCCGTGCGTCCCGGCACGTTGTAGAGGATATGCGGCATATCCACCGCTTCGGCGATGGCTTTGAAATGTTGGTACAGACCTTCTTGCGTCGGCTTGTTGTAGTAGGGCACGACAGTGAGGGAGGCGGTAGCGCCGGCCTTCTTCGAAAAAGCAGCAAGTTCGATGGCTTCCTTGGTGGAGTTCGCCCCCGTACCGGCGATGATGGGAACGCGCCCTGCGGCATGCTCTACCGCGACTTGGATGAGTTGCTCATGTTCTTCCACATCCACGGTAGGGGATTCACCTGTCGTACCAACGACGACGATGGCATCCGTACCCTCGGCGATATGGAAATCGATCAATGCGCGAAACGCCACCAAGTCGAGACTTCCGTCTTCGTGCATGGGGGTGACGATCGCAACGATGCTACCTGTAATCATGATGTCAGCTACGTTTTTGGGAGCGCGCATTCTAACCGATTCGACCGATTATTTGTCCGCAAGCGTGTGAGCTATGAAATAATCCAAGCACTGTGAACGCCAACGACTTCAATCCCCACACCCCTTTATCCAGCCTTGCTCCCGGCATGCGCGGCACGATCACCGACATCCACACGGATGACGCATTACGCCAACGCTTGCAGGCATTGGGCTTCCGTTCAGGCAAAGACATCGAGATCATCCGCAAAGCGAGCTTCGGCGGCCCTGTGCACTATTCAACCGTCTCACTGGTGGCGCGGCGCGCGTAGGCAATTGGCCAGGTATCACGGTGGAACTACTCACGGGCAAGATATTGCTCGGCGGCGACATGGCTGAGATCATCGACCTTCCTGGTATCTATGACATCCATGGTTTCTCGGAAGACGAACAGGTCGTGCGTCACTTCCTGCATGACAACGTGCCTGACTTGGCTGTCGTCGTGCTCAACGCCACGCAGATCGAACGCCAACTGAGCCTCTTGATTCAGCTAAAGCAACTCAACCTGAACATGGTGGTATTGCTCAACATGGCTGATGAGGCGAAGAAGTTTGGCATCACTATCGATGGCGACAAGATGGCGGAATTATTGGGCATGCCTATCCATCTCATCAGTGCGAAATACGGTCAAGGCCAACCGGAAGCGATGCAAGCCATCACCAAAGCATTGCGCTACCCCACACCGGGAATGGCTGAAGCATTACGTACCCAATTGGAGCAAGACGCACACATCGAACACGAGATGGCGCGCGTATTAAGCAGCGCAGTACAAGTCCCCGCCCGACTGTCCGATACTCGCACAGACAAACTCGATAGCCTGATGTTGCACCCGTGGCTTGGATTGCCGATCTTCTTCGGCATCATGTACCTGCTGTTCCAAGGCATCTTCTTCTTCGGACAACCTTTGCAGGGCGGTGTTGCCGAGCTACTCGGGTGGTTACGCGAAACAGTCCTCGACCCCGCTTGTGCCGGACTGCCCGCTTGGATGTCCGGACTACTGCTAGACGGTATCTACAACGGGGTCGCCACTGTCGCCGCCTTCGTGCCCATCATCATCTTGTTCTTCTTGTTCATGGCTATCGTGGAAGACACGGGTTATCTATCGCGCGCAGCCTTCTTGATGGACGCGCTGATGGCAAAGATGGGATTGGACGGACGCAGCTTCGTCATGTTGCTGATGGGCTTCGGCTGTAACGTCCCCGCACTGATGGGCACTCGCGTGATGCGTTCGCGTAGCCTACGCATGCTGTCGATGTTGGTCATCCCCTTCTCATTATGCTCGGCACGGCTACAGGTGTTCGTATTCATCACCGCCGCACTGTTCTCGCCAAAGGCAGCACCTTTAGTGTTATTCAGTCTTTATCTATTCAGCTTCGCGGCCGCCATCATCACCGCTCTGTTGTTCAAACGGCAGTTCGCCAATACCGAGCCTTTCGTGCTGGAGTTGCCACCGTATCGATTTCCCACAGGGCGCCAGATGCTGTTGCGCGGCTGGCATGAGGTCACGCATTTCCTGCGCCGCGCCTCTCAATTCATCATCGCTGGCGTCGTATTGGTCTGGCTGCTCACCAACCTACCCGCTTCTGCCGCTCCAGCCAGCGCGGACACTCTCGCCGGCATGATTGGCGCATGGCTGCATCCGTTGTTCGCCCCTATCGGCATCAACGAGCAGCTCACCATCGCTCTTATCTTCGGCTTCGTCGCCAAAGAGATCGTCATCGGCTCGCTGGCCGTGATCTACGGAATGAGCGGTGATGCACTCGGTGGGGCACTAGTCCAGCAACTGGATTGGGTGCAGGCATACAGCTTCATGCTGTTCACCCTCATCTACACCCCCTGCCTGTCAACCATCGCCACCTTGCGCAACGAATCCAAGAACAACGGGTTCACCGCATTCGCACTGGCTTGGTCCTTGGCACTGGCCTGGCTGGTCAGCTTCTTGTTCTATCAAGCCGCGCGCGCCTTAGGCTATTAAGTAAAACGCCCCAGACTAGCTGGGGCGTTTAGTTGTTTGCAAAGTACGTATCAGATCAACGTTGTTTCCACGCCTGATCGAGAACGGTCTGTGCCTTATCCAACTTGGCTTTTGCCGTATCTAGGTTCACCTTTGAGGTTTCGACTTTCTTTTTGTCCTCGGCAACTTGCTTCTGCGCATCAGCCAGTTCTTTTTCAGAATCAGCCAATTTCTTCAGATTGTCTTGATGCTCCGCATCCACTTTTTGCACGGCATCACGCGCGTATTCAACTCCGGCTTGCTGTGCCGAGACATCCTTGGCATGCACCAAGCTCGACATCGCAACGGTCATCGAACCCAGCAAGCCGATCGTCATCAACAGTCTCAACATATTCTCTCCCGATCAGGCCGTAGCATCAGAATGCTAAGCGCACACCGATATGCGCGCCGTCGTCCAACACGCCATCTTTCAGATTGTTGTTGGAGTAGAACTTGGTCGTACGATAGCCGACATAAGCCTGTGTCAATGCCGAGACAGCGAACTCAGCACGCACAGCAGCTTGCGCGAAGTGGTCTGCATCGCCAAAGGTGATGATCTTAGGTGCGTAGTGATATTCGCCGGAGAACGCGAAGCGGCGATCTGCGGGCACTTCGAAGCGCAATTGCACGCCGAGCGCAGCACCTGATGCACTCAAGCGATTGGCGGTCACTTTGTTCAAGGCGGCGACCACCGCTTTAGCACCGATGCCGAGAGACAAGCCTGGAACAGAACCTTCCTCATTCAGAACCAACAATCCCGCTTCGCCCAACACGCTGTTCACATCGTTGTACATAACAGATGCAAACAATTCAGATTTTCCGGCGACGCCACTTGGCAGGCTGTATTTGAACTGCGCAGCGGAGTTGCTCAGGTTGATGTCCAGATTGTCCGCAAACGAAACGGAGCTGAGGGAAAGTAAAGATACCGCGATGAATCGACGCAACATTGATGACTCCTTAAATCGAATTTGGCGGGGCGGTGTCAGTCGAAAAGTGACTGGCAAACCGCACCATAGCTACACTGTAGCTTTTCAGCTTTTCATTATACCAACAAAAATACCAACATCTGATTTTCTCCCTCACGATTTCCATCAACTAGGAGGAGCTTGGGCTAAGAGACATTTGCCATGCAATCACCTCTGATTGCCTCCAACGCACCGCGCCCGTACCGATGGATAAAGGGCGAGGAAACTTTCCTGCTTTTATTAAGCGGTAGATTGTTGCCCTGCTCAGGCCAGACATTGTTTCAACGGTTTTACGTGGCAGGAGGAAGTCAACAGCTTGAGGTGGTTGAACTGGTGCGACTTGTTCGGGATCAATTGTTTTCATTTTCGCCATCCTTGACCTGTTGATAGGCAATTGCATCACCCTCCGTCTTGGTGATGTCAGACGAGGACGGCTGCACGTTGTTTACCGTGTTGTAACGCCGATTCTTAACCTTCACCTTACGCCCGACATAGCGCTCCATTCCGTCATGCTGAAAGCCGGAGCGAGTGACGTGGTAAGCCTTGGCTTGATGCAGATATTCGCCGATACCTTCGCCCAAATCTTCGATGCCACGGCTCGCCATGAATGAGGTGATGCCACCCAAGCCATGCACGAACAGACGCTCATCTTCTGGAAGGCGCGCAGGGTTGAAGCGTTGCAGCTTGGTTTGCTCTGTTTCGGTATCAAATGCAGCGGCGATGAAATCCCACAGCGGGTGATTGCTCCAGCGTGCGCGGTTGCTATCCGTTTCGACTGGCACGGTGAGCCGCAGCCAGTTCTCGGTAAGGTAACGCCAGAGCGCGGCTTGATTCGGTAGCAATTGCGCCAGCTTGGGAAGTTGCAAGCTCACAAGCGCGTTGCGCTTGGCCTCGAATTCCATGCGCCACACTTGGCTAGTGCCATCCCAGCCTTGCTCTTTCCACAGGTCATGCAGATAGAACTTGTGCGACTTCTTTTCGATTTCCAACTGCTTGTCGTAAAGACGAGCAACGATGTCGCCGCCCGATCCGAAGCTCCATCCTGAAAATTTCCCGTAGCTGTAATGCAGCGACATGGTTTCCACTCGTGTCACCCAATCGCGCAGCGGTTCGAAAGCATCCATCGCGCAATCGGTGCAGAAGTCAGCAAACAAATCCACACGGCTCACGTTCGCGGGTTCGTTCCCCACACCTAGCGTGTTGACGATATAGCGCAAACCTTCCTCGGCTTTTTCGATTCCGGCATGGGTAAGGTATTCGCTGGAAATCTGCACATAGGCAAGAGGCAAAGACTTCGAGCGGGAGTTGCTGGCTTGTATGCGATAGGCGTTATCCACCAGCACATAAGAAAATCGACCAGCGCCCTTGTCGCGTACTTCGAACAAATGCTCGCAGATGGTGACTTGTGCCACGGACTGGCTGAGTTCATCTTCGAGTTGGGCGAGTTCTTTGAGGCGGGAAAGTTTCTTATCCCACTCTTCGGACAGCACACCGGGATAGGAGAGATAGAGACTATCCACACCAAAGCGCAGAAGCTTGGATTTTTCGGGGTTGTATTTTAAAGGTGCTCTGTTAGTAGGCGGCGCACCTTCGTCCACCCCGCCGGAGCCGCCTCCGTCCGTGCGGCTCGCGCCGCTACGGGCGGGGGACGGCTCAGCGGCGGCGGCTTCAATGATTACCTGATTGTCAAAAAGTGGTGA
>VBWD01000006.1:0-48384 GCA_006218055.1 Gallionellaceae bacterium | reverse complement strand
TCAAAAAGTGGTGAAGAAAGATCACCACACCCACCGGAAATATTTCCGGATAAATTGTTGCTGTTGCTCATGCTTAACCTCATCAGTAGTTGAAATGAAGTCACAAGGCGCAACAAGGCCATACCACAGCAGTTGGGGTGATGTTACTAGTTCAAGAAATTTCGTTTGATTGGGATTGGTAGCGCAGGAATGAATTAGATGAGTTAAGTTTAGGCACGATTCAGAAATGGGCGCAATTCGATGTATGGACGTATTTAGATGAGTTCGGAGAATTTGATTTGATTGGACGCTTTTAGATGGATGGACACTTATGGTCTCAATATTTAGCTGTCAGTAAGTTTAAGTTTTTCCGGTTAATAATGTATTTGTCTCTGGATAATTAGGGGCGCAATAAGATTTTGTGTGCTCAATATATTAATTAGGATTTTTAGGCGCAAGTATGTATTCAGGTCTTGAAAACCCGGACATTTGCAGATGGCTTGTTAAAGAGCGTTTTGTGACAGGGGACAATTTCTCATGGGCAAATTTTTGTGTCAACACAATTTGAGAGACACAATTCGTTTGAGATTGGGTGAGCTTGTATGAGATAGGCGATGGAGTGCCCGTAGCGGAAGAGATCATGCAAGTTGGGCGACAGACTCATCCTCGGCCACAAGAGACGCTGGGGAATTGCTGAGAAGGTTGATTGAATTGAATGTTCTGTAGGGTCGTCCGCTTCACTCCCAACAGCGGTCGTTAAAAACTAAGAGTTTGGTGTTGATCGACCGACGCTTGCTAACCCGAAGCGGTCGTTGCTGAAAACAATTGCGATGATGCCCCCTTTAGTTCAACGTGGCTTCCCAAATAATATGCCAACTTTAGCGTAGTTATCCTGATAAGAAATTACAGCCTCCGCCATGTCGTTTTTCCCTGCATCTAATTGTGCAATGAAGTACCACACAAAGTCCTCGGTGCTCAATATCTTTTGTAGTTGCCCTGTTTTCAATGCAAACATTTGGTCTTGAGCGCGGGTTCTTTGTTCTGGTGTCTTCTCTGAAATGTGCACTTCAGTGTGTGACAAACAATCTGTCGCCAACCTGATGCAATCGAGGGCTGCCTTCTCCCGAGTCACTGCAGAAGGAATTTGTATAGTCATGGTATCAGTGCGGATGTCTGTATACATTGACGGCTCACGTCCATGTTTCAAGTCCGCCATAAGACCAACTAGAGGCATGACTGATTCCCGAACGTTTGGGCTCGCAACAAGCAATGCTGTAAAAGCCGATGAGATTTTTTGTGAGTGATTTTCCATCGCCCGCTTCAGCGCTGTCGCCACACCCGAGTCAGACAGGTTTCTTCCTTGTCCGTCAAATGCCAAATAGGCTTTTCCTGTTTCTTCGATGGACGCCACAGCTAGAAAGTAAGCTCTTGCGAAGTGGCCATGCTTGTGAAGGACAACGGCCTCTGCAACAAGCTGGTTAGCATTGGTCAGAGCAGCCTTGCTGTATGCTCGAAGGAGTTCTGGTGAAAATTGAATATTTTTTGGCTCACTCATAATTGTGACCGTTCTTGGCCGAATTCGGCTTTATGCCTTCGCTAATCAGCAATGGCTGCATCTTAATCAACAGCAGCCGATCATGTTCATATCATCCACTCGTCCCTGCGTGACCCGCAGCGGTCGTTGATGAAAATACTGGGTAGCTAGCCACCTTAGTCCGATACTGCACGCCTAAAACCTAAACAACAAAATGACTTTCACTGCAACAACAGTCCCTAATATCACAAAAAGCAGGAGCCGAAACAACGCAGTCACTTTCAAAAAATCTATCTGGCGCTTTGATAATTTGCTCAACAGATGTTTATCTTTCACCGGCCATTCGAGTTTGTTGCAGACTTCAAGTGCGCAGTCCCAATCCCGCGATGTCCAATAAACCCAAATCGTGAGTATGGCAATAGATAATAAAAACAACGAAATGAAGGCGAGAATTACCCAGACACCTGGATGCTGAATGTTGTTTTGCAATCTGTCTGCGAGTAAATAAAATTGCCCAATAAAGGTCAGTGCTGCAAAAACGATGAATAGAGTCCAGAAAGTACGCCAAAACCAGAGTTTGGGTATTCTGCTTCTGAACAAAAACAGCAGGGGCATCGATATAAATACCAAGCCCATCAACCAAAGAATTTGAGATATCGTTTGATTCATACAAGCTGTGATTATTTGACCGCCATACGGAGAATTAGCTCAACTCTTGTAATGTCTGATTTTGTCCGATCTAAGCCCTGCAAATATCTTACCTTCGAGCGTCCGCTCCCAAGAGATTTTAAGACATTCGACATTCATTTAGACATCAGACCCTAGTTAACCCTTAAGAGACAATTCGTGTTGCGAAAAAAAGAGCCTACCCAACACTATTTCCCTTAAAAGGAAGGGGAGCGCTTTTAATCTACATCACACTCTTGATACCCAAATGTCTTATCACCTGAACCGATTCGGTTCATGATTGGCTTCTCACCTGATAAGGATTTCAATGCTGTCGCTGAATAACACTTAGCTATGTCACTATGATTAAAAATTGCGGTATTTACTTTGATTGAGTCTTCACTCTCTCGGTAACTCACCATAGCACCAGCATAAGGTGCAACCCTGCTTGCTTCAGTCTCACGTACTAACTGACCAGTCTTGGAGAATTGCTGCACTATGAGGGATGCCCCTTCAGGTTTGTTTTTGTATCCGAGAACAAATACACCACTGTCGTCACAGCTAATATTTCTTGCATCAGGGATGGCGAGTGCCTGACATCTTTTCCCATCCACCCCAAAAAATAGCAATCTAGTCCCTGTTAACTTGATTCCGTATCTTGTGTTGTCGCCATATTTTTCATACCAACGGTCGATTTTAGTGCGTCCATCACAATTGTCACCTCTATGCCAATCCCTGTTATTGGGCTGCTTATTAATATTAATTTTTACATCTTGTTTTACAAGCTTGGCGGATGACTTGAGTGTTAACTCAAGCTTCTCTGTGTTGCCGCTTGGGCAAGTAGGATAGATATCTGCTTGCTCTCCAGGAATAACGAAAACAGTATTTATTAGTTT
Organism: Gallionellaceae bacterium; assembly: GCA_006218055.1. Classification (GTDB taxonomy): domain Bacteria; phylum Pseudomonadota; class Gammaproteobacteria; order Burkholderiales; family Gallionellaceae; genus Sideroxyarcus. Next base: position 45,309 of record VBWD01000006.1, on the reverse strand, counting down.
TTCTGAGGACGCATTTTCAGGGCAATGCACACCGGGCAGCTCGGGGGAACCTCCTCGAACGTAATAGACAAGCTCCCCCATAACTTTATTGTCTTCAATTCTAGATATGGTGGTTTTATGCCGATAAATGTTCAAACTGGTAGGTTGGAAATTCTCATAGGAATCTGTGTATCGGTACTTCTTATATATCACGCCACGTATACGTTCCCACGATGGAATCCCCTTGTCAGGAATAATGGTTGGGAATTCTCCCGGTGAAATTTGTACCGTTTCATAAACCTTTATTCCACCATCGATCTTGCATAAATTCCGCACTTCGTTGTTGCCTTGATAAGAGTTGACTATTGCAGTGACAGAGCATGCTGACAGTAAGGGGGGTGCAACTATCAGGAGAGCTATCGCTCTTAGTAAATAAGGTGCGGTTAAACGCATTGATTTGCCCTCAAAATGAGTGCCGCAATAAAATAATTGAACGTCCACTACTGGCCGACCTGCGACGATCACCCTCAGCAATAGTCTGCCCAGTAAACGACTGCTCCTAATCTTTCAGCAGTCACTCAAAATCGCATCCTCCTTCAATATTTCAGTCTAGGCAACAACAAAGAATATATAGACCTGTACCTATACCTTCTCTATACCTGCCTCGTATTGTCCGGTGGGCACAACAGCAATGCTCTTGTGCAAGTTCTTGTCACAGACTTGCGAGGCAAGACTGTGTGAGTTTTTTTGAGACTTATGCGCGCAGTGGTATTACTTCCGCACCAGCTTCTATCTTGTCGAGATAATCTGCCCACTGTTGCATGATGCCGCGCCGCTCTTCAAAGTAGGTGGTGCGCACATAGGCCGCTGCCGTTTGATTCTCCAGCGCATGCGACAACATTGCCTCTAGTACCTCCCAGCGATGCCCCATTTCGCCTAGTATCGAGCGGGCTAAACTTCTAAAGCCGTGGCCTGTCATCTTGCTTTTATAGCCGATGGTTTCGATGATTTTTAATACGGTATTTTCGCTGATAACCCGCCCAGCGCTGTTGCGGTTGGGAAATACATATTCACCCGTTCCCGTAACCGGATACAAGTCGCGCAGAATCTTGACGGCTTGGGCGCTTAGCGGCACGGCATGGGGATTGCGCCTGCCAATCTTACCTTTGCGCCCCGTTTGCTCTTCGGGAATAACCCAGCATCCCGCATCAAGGTCAAAGTCCTCCCACTTGGAAAAACGCACCTCACTGGTTCGAGTAGTGGTCAGCATCAGCAGGCGAAAAGCTGATATTGCAATCGGTGAAACCTTGGCCATGTTTTGATAATCTGTTATAGCGCGCAGGAATTTGGGTAACTCGGCAGGTGCTATGCAGGCGAAGTGCTCCACCTTTGGTCGGTCAGCCAGTGCCATGCGAATTTCTGCCGGATTATATTTAGCTCGACCTGTGGCGATTGCGTATTTGAATACCGCGCCTATGGTTTGCAATAAGCGATCTCTGGTCTCAAATGTGCCGTTGGTCTCAACTGTTCGCATGATGCCCACCAGCTCCATGGATTCGATCCCTGCAATCGGGCGATCACCTATGATGGGCAGCGCATACTTTTCCATGTTGACCATCCACTGCTTGGCGTGTCCGGTTGTCCACATCGGGGATTTGATCTTATGGAATTCAGCGGCAAGTGTGGCGAAGCTATTATCGACTGCTTCGATCTTTGCCGCCTTTTGAGCCTGTTTGATTGCGCCGGGGTCGGCATCGTTAGCCAACAGCTTGCGCGCCTGTTCGCGCCGACCCCGTGCATCGGCTAGGCTAATGTCAGGATATATGCCCAGCGATAGAGTTTTTTGTTTACCACCGAAGCGGTAGGCCATTTGCCAATACTTCCCGCCGTTCGGATGAATCAGCAAATACAGACCACCGCCGTCTGATAGCTTTTGCTGCTTATCAGTTGGCTTGGACTTTCTAACCTCAAGCTCTGTTAGTGCCATGATGCCCACCTCCGCTTGTTGGTAAATAAAATACTTGCTGGTAAAAACGATACTCTTTACCAACAAACAACACAAGCTTTAGTGAGATTGGTCGATACTGCTTGGACAACAAAAAACCCGCAAAAGCTATACGCAGTGCGGGTTTTGCGGACTTCTTGAGACTGATTAAGACATTGTTCTGGCGGAGGCGGTGAGATTCGAACTCACGGAGGACTCTCATCCTCGCTAGTTTTCAAGACTAGTGCCTTAAACCGCTCGGCCACACCTCCAGATATTTCTAAAACGCTAGCAATCGCTAGTTTTAGTTTCGACTAACGCCAACATCGGGCATAAGTCTTCACTGAAACATTGCATGTTTTGGCTACGACATAACCTAAAGGTTAGTCTGCGCCGCCACACACCGCTTCGCGGTGTGTGGTCAAGACTAGTGCCTTAAACCGCTCGGCCACACCTCCAAAGTTCAGTGCCGGCCTACGGCATCGGTTTTACCGAATAGTTCCGTATCAATTCAAGCAGGCATGCACTGGACGGCGCGCATGATACCCGAAAACCTCTTATCACCCAAAAGCCTGCATTTTTAGCGGTTGAAACTTTTTACTCTCTTCTGTAGTCTCACGCCCGCCGCGAGATGAATCGCGCGTTTTCATTGGAGGAAACCATGCAATACCAGACTCAGACAGCACAGATCGGCGCACTTGCCACCGAACAGAACAAAGTCCTGCGCAATACCTATACCCTGCTTGCGCTGACCATGATCCCGACCATCCTTGGCGCTTTCATCGGCACCTCCATCAGTTTTGCCTTCATGACAGAACACCCCATCATCGGCTCATTGCTGATGTTTGGCGTGATGATGGGCATGCTGTTCGCTGTTGCTGCCTTGCGCAACAGCGTATGGGGCATTGTCGCCCTGCTCGGTTTCACCTTCGTTGCAGGCGTGTTCCTCGGCCCAATTCTGCAACACGCACTACACTTCAGTAACGGCGCGCAATTAGTCGGCATGGCCGCAGGCGGCACTGGCATCATCTTCTTCACCTTGGCGACCATCGCTACCGTGACCAAGAAGGATTTCAGCTTCATGGGCAAGTTCTTGTTCATCGGCCTGATCCTGCTCATCGTCGCATCGCTGGCCAATCTGTTCTTCCAGATCCCAGCCTTGTCACTGACCATTTCTGCTATCGCAGTGATGATCTTTTCTGCCTACATCCTGTATGACGTGAGCCAGATCGTGCACGGCGGCGAGACCAACTACGTGATGGCGACATTGAGCCTTTACATGAACATCTACAACCTGTTCATCAATTTGCTCAATCTGCTGATGGCATTCAGTGGAGAGCGCGAATAACGCGATTCGTATCCAACAAAAAGGCGGCCTAGGCCGCCTTTTTTATCGCACGAAATCCGTCACAGGGGACGCTCGAACACAGCAATGGATTCGACGTGTGATGTCTGTGGGAACATATTCATCACGCCGGCGGATTTCAGGACATAGCCTTTCGTATTCACCAGCACATCCGCATCGCGCGCCAATGTGCCTGGATTGCAACTCACATAAACAATGAGTTTGGGCGCGGTGTAATTCGTGATGGATTGCACAGCGTCGCCAACAGACTCGCATCCATATCGAATAGATTCATCATGCGAAATTCGGTGTTGCTGCTTAAGCCATTGTATTGCGCACTTTGAACTGCGCGCTTCACCAGCGCATCACTGCCTTCGATCCCCATCACCTGAGCGCCACTGCGAGCAATCGGCAATGTAAAGTTACCCAGCCCACAGAAGAAATCGGCGATACGTTCATTCGCTTGCGGCTTCAACAAGCGCATAGCGCGACTGACCATCAAGCGATTCAAGTCGCTATTCACTTGGGTGAATTCGGTCGGCGCAAACGGCATGGTGATACCGAACTCGGGCAAGCTGTAGCTCAATGCCGGCGCATCCAAGGGATAGAACGGTTTGACCGTATCCACACCTTGGGTCTGCGTCCAGAATTGCACATGATGCTCGTCGGCAAAGCGCTTGAGCTGTTCTTCATCCGCAGGTGATAAAGCCTGCATGATGCGCAGCACCAACACATCCACTTCATCGCCCACCGCCACTTCGATCTGCGGCACAGATTCACGAATGGATAACCGTTCATTCAACTGCGCCAACAAGGGCAGCAGCTTGGCGATCTTGGGCGTTAAGATCTCGCAGTGCGCAATGTCAGCCACGTATTTGCCGTTGGTTTCACGAAAGCCCACCAGTGACTTTTCTTTCTTCAGCACATGGCGCACTGACAAGCGTGCACGTTGGCGATAGCCCCAAGGCTGCCCGTAGATGGGCGACAAAATCACTTCCGGCTTCACCTTGCCGATGCGCTGCAAATTGTCTTCCAGCACACGCTGCTTCACCGCCACCTGCGCTTGAGGATCGAGATGCTGCATCGAGCAACCACCGCACACACCAAAGCTGCGGCACTTTGGCTGCACGCGCATGAACGACTGCTTTAGTATCTGACCGACCTTGGCTTGCTCGTAATTGTTCTTCTTGCGATAGGTCGAGTAGGTGACGAGTTCACGTGTGAGTGCACCTTCGATGAAGATGACCTTGCCATCGGCATGCGCGATACCGCGACCTTCATGATCGAGTGATTCAATGACGGCGGTATTATGTGTTTTTTGCATTTCGCTCCAACTTATTCAAGATGCGCCCCATCCGGGTATGCGCCAAACCAAAACCAATCAACACGCCAGTCGTATTCGCCAGCATGTCGGCATATTCAAAGTATCGGTATCCACTGAGCCCTTGTAGCATCTCGATGCACACGCCCATGACCACGAACGCAGCCATCAGATACACACGTGATTGCTTCTGCACGACCACCTGACAGAACCACAACATCAAACCTATATAAGCTGACGCATGCTCCAATTTATCCACGCCCTCAAACCAAAGTGGCTGAGGAGGATTGGGCATCAAGGAAAGGTAGGACACGATGGCGACCCACAACCACCCTAGCGCCAACCAGCTATTGCGCAACATCTAAGCTTTGTTCCACGCCGCCAAGTATTCTGCCCAATGTGCTTCGGTGGATTTGCCTAATGTACTGCGCACCAATTCGATCTCTTGTTCGTAACGCGACTTGGAGAACTGCCCTCGCATCAATTGGAATCGCGCGAACACCAACCACGTGTTCACCACATCGGTCTCGCAGTAGTTGCGGATCTCAGCCAACTTGCCCTGCTGATACGCGCCCCACACCTTGCTACCATCCATGCCTAACTTGCCGGGAAAGCCGATGAGTTTCGCCAATTCATCCAGCGGCGCATTGGCACGCCCTGTGTACATCGCCAGCAGATCCATCAAGTCCAGATGGCGCGAGTGGTAGCGGCTGATGTAGTTGTTCCATTTGAAGTCCTTGTCGTCCTCACCCTGATCCCAATAACGCGGTGATTGGATACCGTGAATGAGGCCGCGATAGTGCAACACGGGCAGGTCGAAACCGCTGCCGTTCCAACTCACGATCTGTGGTGTGTATTTCTCGATACCATCGAAAAAGCGCTGGATGATGCTGCCTTCATCCTCACCCGGTTCGCCTAGCGACCACACCTTGAAGTTGTCACCCTCGCGCAACACACAGGAGATCGCCGCGACGCGTTGCAAGTGATGCGGCAGAAAATCACTGCCCGTCTTCTGGCGACGCATCTGGAATGCCACCTCGGCCACCTCGTTATCGTTCACCGCGCTGTCGAGCTCGTACAAAGCACGTAAGCCCGTGATGTCGGGGATGGTTTCGATGTCGAATACAAGGGTCGGATTCATGGCGAAAAGGGTCAGGCTTTCAATGGGATGCGCATGATACCCGAGCACCCCGCAACTTCCTACAATCAGAACTTGACGGAATGGCACATAAGGCAAAGAATCCGCGGCAGTCTTTGAGACTATCCATCGCATGTGGTCATCAATAAGGGGAGCCATCATGAATAATCGTCTGATCACCGGCATTGCCGTTTCTGCTTGCCTGTTTTCCACCATCGCACTGTCTGCCCCGGGAGAGTACTGGGAAATAACTTCCAAGATGGAGATGCCCGGCATGCCCTTCGCCATGCCTGCCACCACCACCAAGGTGTGCATCGCCAAGGGCGGTGAGAGAGATCCCGGGAAAACCACCGGTGACAAGGATTGCCAGGCAAGCGACGTCAAGACTGTCGGCAACAAGACCTCGTGGAAAGTACGCTGCGACCATGACGGCGAAATAATGACCGGTAGCGGAGAGCAAACCTATACGGCAAATGGCTATCAGGGCAAGATGAGATTTTCCGGGAAATCACACGGTCGTGACATGGACATGTCCTCGGAATTCAGCGGCAAACGCATAGGCGGTAGTTGCGATTCGGAAGAAGCCGTCAAAAAAGCAAAAGCAGACCAGCAAAAGATCGTCGGGCAGATGTGCGATACATCCCAGTACCGTGACACTGCCGATTGGATATACGGCTCCCATTTCATCCTTCAGGCAGAGACCCCCTGCCCACCGGCTCTGCGCAACCAATTGTGTGAAAAAGTACGCAAGGATGCCCCCAGTGACGCGAAAACCTATAACGCCCTGGTCAACTACGAGCAGCAGAAAGGTGTCGCATCGGTCGCCAAGGAATGCAAGCTGAACATCGCGGCCACCACCAAAGCGATCTGCAAGACGCTCAACGGTAAAAATCACAACCAACTTTCCGCGCATTGCCCAGCCGAAGCCAAGGCCTATCGCGAAGTGCAACGCCGCAAAGATTGCGAAGGTCGTAGCTACACTGCAGAGACACGTGCCGCAGACCTTAAAAGATGTCTGAGCGGCAAAGAGGACGAATCCTCTGCTGAGGACGACACTCAGGAAGAAGCCCCCGCACCGCGCAAAGCCAGCAAACCCGCCAATGGCAACCCTGCCGCCGATGCACTGGAAGGCGCCAAGAAGTTGAAGGGTTTGTTCGGTCTGTAAGTGTATAAGACGCTCTTCATCGGGCTGTGTTGCTACTCCCTCATGGCGGGGGCGGCAACGCGGCCCGATCCGTTTCCGCAGGTCGCCCACGCGTATCTTGTCGAAGTGGATGGCGCTGTGCTGTGGGAGAAACAAGCCGCCCGAAAACTGCCCCCCGCCAGCCTGACCAAACTGATGACCGCCCTGCTGGTGCTGGAGCAGAACCAACTGCAAGCCCCAGTCAGTGTCAGTGCAGAGGCCACGCGCGAGACGGGTTCGCGCCTCAATCTCAAAGCCAACGAAGGCTTTCTCGTGCAAGACCTGCTCACCGCGACATTGATGCAATCGGCGAACGATGCGTGTCATGCACTGGCTGATCATCTTGCCGGTAGCGAAAGCGCATTCGTGAAGCAGATGAATCGTCGCGCACAGGAACTTGGCTTGAGTGCCACGCATTTTCAAAATGCGTGCGGTCACGATGCGCCACAGCATCTTTCCACCGCAAACGATCTCGCCCGCCTTGCACATGAGTTGCTCAAACATCCGCAGGTCATCGCCATCACCTCACAAGCGAAAACCACTATCACCACCCTGGAAGGCAAGGCCTACAAAGTGTCCAACAAGAACGCGTTGATCGGCCGTTACGACGGCGCACTCGGGCTGAAGACCGGATACACCGCCAAGGCCGGCAAATGTCTGGTCGCCTACGCCAAGCGCAAAGACAAAGAAGTGCTGCTGGTGCTGTTGCACGGACAGGACCGCTGGTGGGATACGGTGGACATACTCGACCTCGCCTTTGAACATGCGAACAACACGCACTGAATCAACCAGTCATATGCTGATATGGCTGGCGCTGACCGTACTCGTCAGCTACGCCAACGTACTCGGCGGCAGTTTTCAATTCGATGACTACAACGTCATCGTCAACGAGACGCAAGTACATAGTTGGGCCAACTGGTTCGCCGCACTCGGTAGCGGTATCCGCCCTCTGCTTAAGCTGAGCTATACCGCGAATTGGACGATGGGCATGGGCGTGCTTGGCTTCCATCTCACTAATCTGCTCATCCATCTGCTGAATGCATATCTGTTATATCGCCTGTCGCAACTGTTCGTGCAACAGCAGACCGCACAAGCACGAATGGGATACGTACCGTTACTCGTCGCACTGCTGTTCGCCGTGCATCCGATCAATACGGAAGCAGTGAGTTACATCAGCGGACGTTCCGCCTCGCTGATGACCTCGTTCTATCTGGGCGCACTGCTGTGCTACGTGACCGGCCGCATTCAACGGAACACTCTCTACGTGTATGTCGCCACACCGCTACTGTTCGTACTCGCCCTCGGCGTGAAAGAGACCGCAGTGACACTGCCATTCGCTCTGCTGCTATGGGAACTGAGTTGCGGCGGGAGATGGCGATTCGAATTCAAACCGCAATGGACGAGTTGGCTTGTGCTCGTCCTCGCGGCGTTATTCTTTTTGCTCAGTGACAACTACCTATCGCAGATGGAACGCAGCGCAGGGTTCAACTCATTCGAAGGCAACCTCGCCACCCAACTGTCCGGCTTCATCTACCTGCTACGTCAATGGGCATTGCCCCTGTGGCTGAACATCGACCCCGACCTGCCCTTGCAGCACGATATATCTGCCGCCATCTTCCCGCTCTTCATCTTCACCGCGCTGCTCGCCCTCATGGCTTGCTGCTGGCGCAGACGACCGTGGATCAGCTTTGCGCTCGGCTGGGCGATACTGCATCTGCTACCGCTCTACATCGCGTTACCGCGTATCGACATCGCCAACGAACGCCAACTGTACCTAGCCGCATGGCCGCTGCTGCTGGCACTGGCGATCGAATTGACGTTGCTACTGGATGGAAGAAGATGGTGGCCCGTCGCAGCTGCTTTTCTGATCACCTTCACCGCACTCACCGTGTCGCGCAATCAGGTGTACAGGAACGAGATAACACTGTGGGAAGACACCGTCGCAAAGTCACCCGACAAAGCACGGGCACATAACAACTTGGGCTACGCCTACCAATTGGCACAGCGCAAAGAAGAAGCGCGACGGGAACTGACCGTCGCGCTTCAACTAGACCCAAATCTTTATCAGGCGCAGTACAACTTGCGCAGGCTGGATGAAGGATTTATTTCTTCACCTTGAGCAATCGCTTCTCCAGCGTCAGCCCTTTCACGCGATCGAAACGATCACCCATCGCAGCATCAATCTTGTTGAGACGGTCTTCAGGTAGCGGATGCGTCTTGAACAACAGAGCGACTCGATTGTCGTCCTTGGCAGCGTGACCGATCTGTTGCAATACGCTCGGCAAGCCATAGGCGTCATAGCCTGCACGAGTAGCCAATACGACACCGATACGGTCTGCCTCGAATTCGGCATCTTTATCCAATCCGCGTGCAACGATCTCTGCGCCACTGCCGATGAGTTGCTGCACCTTGTCGTTACCACCGACTGATTTCGACAGTGCCTTGCTACCTGCATCCACCAGCTTGCTCTGCTGCAATATCTTCAGGTGATGCTGACGGATGACATGACCGACCTCGTGCCCCAACACACCCGCAAGATCGGCTTCGCCTTGAAAAGTGCGATACAGCCCCAGCGTGATGAAGATGTAACCGCCCGGTGCTGCGAAAGCATTCATATCCTCGGATTGGATGACACCGAAATGCCAAGGCAAGTCGGGGCGCTCGCTCTGCGTCGCCACCCAACGCCCGACGCGATTCATCGAATGCACTGGCACTCGCAGATACCAAACACAGTGAGAACAACAAAATCTGTACTGATCTTTTCATGTCGTCTCTCCTCACTTCGCTGGCAGATAATCGAATGGACGCGCGACCAGCTTGCCCTGCTTGGCGAATGTCGCAGCGTCTGCCTTGCTCGATGCATTGGCTTCTGCGCGTTGCAACTCTGCCTCGTTGAAGGTGGCCGCTTTCAATTCTTCTTCGTTCAAACCACGCACACCAGTCGTTGCTACGACCTTGCCAGTCCCTGCTCGACCCGATGAGAGCGCCAACAATCCAGAAGCATTATCCGCCCCCTTCTTCGCATCGCCCTTACGTACGCTCAGCATGTGCACCCACCCCGTCGCCTTACCCGCTTTCACTTTGAACCAACCGCCTTGTTTGCTGAACCGATTTCGCATCACGGAAAGGTTCGGCCTTCATCTCATCGGCTTTCGACATCGAGCCCGCTTCTCCCGCGAGGGCCATCCCACTCTGCATCGCCATACACAACATCATCGCCACCAACCAAACTTTATGCTTGCTCATTGCGCTTCCCTTCTTCGTCCCACTTCACCAACGCCTCGGCGAACAACAGTCGCCAACCTTGTGCCGCTTGTTCGCCGCCGTGCATATTGCGCTGATGCACGATATGGCTCGTCGCACCATTCACATGCAACACGAAACGCCCCAGTAAGGCAGGCATGCCTTGTAACACCGTCTCCACATCCGCTTGTATCGCCGCACACGTTTCTGCGTCTTCCAAGTCCGCCGCCCACGAGATGGCGATGGTCTTCTCAAACAATCCCCACAAGCCCTTCTGTGAACCGCTCAATATCTCCACACTCTTTTGCGGTGAGCCGATGCGCTTCAAACCGAGGCGGATCTTTTCCAGCATCGCATCGGGAATCACGTTGAGTTTGGTATCGAAGCGGATGAGCAGCAGCGTCGCCTGCACATCACCCTGACGCGCCGTCGCTGCACGCACCATGTTCTGCTCCAGCGCCTTACCGGTCGCGTTGGCATACAGGCGTGCCAGCGAGAAATAAGCGATGCCCAACACCACCGGCCCCGCCAGATTGATGTAGGTGTTTGAGAAATTGATGCTGGCGAACGAGAAGCCGATCAGGATGATCTGCGACAGGCCGAACAATTTATCGACGTTCCTGCGACCGTCCTCATTGTAAAACGCCCACGCCGTTCCCCAGATGAGTGCCAAGGTGATGAGCAGATACCAGATGCGACCTTCAGGGAAGCGCAAAGAATCGCCATGCTTGTTGTTATCGATCGCGGTGGCCAGCACTTCCACACCCGGATGCATCTTCGCCATCGGCGTCGCACGCAGATCGAACAACCCCGGTGCGGTGGAACCGATGATGACGATCTTGTCTTTGAACTCATCCTGCGCACGCTGCTTGTTCTTGCTGCCCATGTCCGTATAGACATCAGAAAAACTCACGTAGTGATAGCTGAACGGCTTGCCGCGCCAGTTGAGTAGTATCTGTTCTGTGCTCGGCTCCGGCCAGCCCAAGTCTTTGCCGATACGTGAAGGCAAAGCAGGCACCTTCCAACCGTAGCTCGGGATATACACCGGATACTTGCGCACCACGCCATCGCTATCCAGCACCACGTTGTGCGTACCCAAGCGACCACTTTCGATAGCCGCTTGGAAGTGCGGCAGGATGACCGCGAGCGTCGCATCCTTCTGCGGCTCTTCATCCTCCATCGGCGACACACCCGGGATCTGTTCGACCCTGATCTGACTCAGCGCATCCGCACTTTGGTCGAGGCGCAACATGGGGAAGTAGATGTTGTTGGCGGATGCGATAGCCGCATCGAAATAGGTATCACTGTCCGGGTTATAGATGTCCGCATCACTGAACAGGATGTCGAATACCACCGCCCTTGGTTGCTGCTTCTCGATGTTCTCCACGAACTCGCCCAACACCTGACGCGGCCAAGGCCAACGTCCGTAATCTTTTGACAGCGCGGCCAGACTCGCCTCGTTGATGTCCACAATAATGATGTCCGGATCCGGCTTGGGGGGCGAGATGCGGTAACGCACCATGGCATCGAACGCCGCCGTGCGCATCTCACTGGTGATGTGCAACACCGTGGTATCCAACACCGCGAACACCGAGAAGATGCCCGCCAGATAGAAATAGAAACTGCGTTTCCACACACGGGCAAGAAATTCGGTGAATGCCTCAAAGGCAAAACGCATGCGGCTGGTAAGAGAGAGTAGGCGATTGTTCATGGGCGGATTTTAACAGTCAGACATATATCAAAAAATTAAAAAGCCCAGCACAAGGCTGGGCTAATTTGATGCGAATGTTTGGCGAGAATATATCCGTAACTACCTACCCCAATAAATAGCGCCTTTCGTACCCACTATTAACTCAGTTAGTCGTCCTATATCCGTAACTGCTCTTCGCAATTCACTTCAATCTGATTTTGATTTCGAAATATAAGCGTAACTGGCACTTCAAATATCAAAATAATCGTTTCCAGTTCAATTCGCTTGGCTTGCATTATTGCATATTTGCAATTATATTTGCAAATATGCAAATCCAAAACAATTCCCATCGTGCCTCTTGATTCCATCAGCCTACAGCTTCTTGAAACTCTTAGTGACTCTGTAGCATCCAGACGTATAGGGCTCAAGCACATAAGCGATGCCACCGGAGTACATATCTCCCAAGTCAGCAGAATACTCTCCGGCCAAGTTAAACGCGCCTCCCCAAACGTCAACAAGATTTGCCAATTTGCAAAATTGGCAAATCTACCCCAAGGCACCGCCTGTAGCGAAGAGCTTCTGATGAAGGCCGTCAAAGATGTCTGGGATGGAACAAACGAGCACGCTGTAGCACTAGCGAACTTCCTTGCTGCAATTGGCCGCTACCAAACCGCTATTCATAAACTACCAACTAAAACTACTTCAGGAGCTTGATCATGATCGTTCCCACCCCTTTGCCAGATGAAATTGATCAAGGTTACCTAGGGACCGTGATGCGCCACAATGGCGCGGTCGATAAAAAAGAAATAGTTGGAATGATGGCGCAGCGTATTGGTTTGGGTGATAAATCGAGACGGGAGGCTCCTTGTCTTGAACTGTTAAGCGGGATAACCCAAATCGACATCCAAACATTTGTGAGACGACACTCGACGCTGCCATTTAGAAGAGGAATTACATCGTACCAATCCGATCTCAAACATGGCAGCATTGGAAATCGGAAATTGCTCTGCACTTCAGGCATGCGCGTTGCACGCCCAGGCGCATATTGCTGCCCACATTGCATGAAACAAGATGTCATGACATATGGCATAAGCTATTGGCATCGCAAGCATCAATTACCAGGCCTATTGTGGTGTCCTCAACATAAGACCCCCCTCTACTACATGGAAAGTGAAGCGGCATTTTTTTCGACTCCAGAATTGGTTTTGAACAACTGTCTTGTTGTCCCGGATTCATGGATGAGACAGAGCGTTGATAATCAAGTCATCAATACCTTTCATTCAATTTCCTTGGCCCTGCTCGACAGCGAAAAACCATTCAGCGTCACACATGCTTCTGCCATATTGAGGAAACAAGCGATGGCAAGAGGTTTCCAAGTTCACGGAGGAAAGGTCAAATCATCTCTGCTAAGCGATGCCGTCGTAGATGCGTTCGGCAGGGAATGGCTTGCCACGATCTTGCCTAGGTTAGCAGACAAGCAAAAAAGCGAGATCCTAAATCAAATGGACGGTGTGCTGTATATGTCCAATTCTGCATCTTCAGTCGTTTCATATGTACTGGCCTTGTCTCTGTTATTTGAAACTACCGAAACTGCAATGAGTGCACTACTTGCCCAAACTGACACAACGGCGACGAAAATTTCCTCAGTGAGGGCGACTCAGAGCATCAAGAAAGAGGAGCTTATATCTGCATATCTCCTATCCTATGGAAGCTACTCAAAAACTGCGACTTTACTGACAACAAGCTATGCAGCTATTTGCGGTCGACTTCGTGATATGGGATTGCCGAATCTGAGAAGTGATCGCTTCCCCGGACTGGAAAAAGCAGTCATTGCATTTTACGTTGAGGAAAAATCGCTTGCGGACAGCGCCGCAGTTGGCAAGGTTGCTTGCGATGTATTGGAGAACCTGGTTCGTAGCGCTGGAGCACCCTCGTTCGATGTACTTAAACATATGAGTAAGCCTGCCAGTGGGCGAGGAAGCGGCACTCGACGCCCCCTAAAACTGGCACCGCACGAAGTAGATTCAACTCATGAGAAATTAGCCGTCAAATTTAGTCCTCATATGAAACGAGAACGGCGCTTAGTTGCTGAATGCTCATTATGACCAACGCGTGAATAAAGTCACTTGCTGCCCATCATTACTATCCACTCTAATCCGAGTTAAACGAGAAATAATCCCTTTCATTTAGGCCGAACTTTTGAATCAAGTGCAGATTTAGCAGATATGAAAAAGTGCAGTTATTTTCAAAATATTCCCCGTAATCATAATCTGTACATATTGACTGGTACTCCGCTGATGCAAAGCCCGTGCTAACCATGGCCAGCAATAATTGAATATTGATTGCTGCTATCCGCGATGACTGCGAAAGTAAATTTACTATATTTCTCTTTGCATGCGGCTGCTCAAATTCGAATGTATATTCAGGATCATCGATTATTGGAAATGTGCCATGTGCTATTTGATTCCTAATATTTCTAACTAGGCACAACCCATATGACAATCCATGAGGTACATCTAGCTCCATATCGAACTTCGAATGAAATTGCTCTGCATACAATTTAATGACTTTGCGATAGTTATCAACCAAATGGTCATAGTGTGTTGGCAATTCAATACTACTTGATCGACTTTCTAACAAATACGCAGCCTGAGCGGAATAATTCCGAAGATATTCGGATTTGGATGACTGTTTTAACAACCGTTCGTATGCAATTTCATATGCTGGACTTAAAAATCTATAGCCCTCTTCTAAGGCATTCGATACATACACAAATCGCGTTAGGGGAGTAATGATTGATTCGTGATGCTCAGCATTCGAACCAAGCATATCGTTAACAGGCTCACAGTAAATATGTGCCACCTCGTATCGAAATGGATTCAAGCTCACTCTCTCCAACTGGCTAGCCAATCTCAACCATTTGGCGATGCTTTTTGTTTTTGCTAATCCTTTTTCTAAGACGACCTGTTTCTTCCGCTCATAAACGACATGCTCATTAAGCAGCAATTCAGAAAACATGGCGAGTTCATGCAGATGCAAAGGAAGCTCGCGCAACTCTTTACACCTCTCACACTTAAATTTATTTTCGTTTGCTGAAGTCATTAATCTTTGTGAACAAAAAGATGCTCACGAGATTGACACACACTGCATGACAGCGGTCGGCCTACAGCATTATAGCCTTCTGAGATGACCACAATGGAGACTCAGCGGCCAATTTTCTCAGGCGCTCCGTATACCAGCCGAAAAAAGTATCTGCGTGATATGGCTTGTCGTCATACTCCTCTGCCAGATATTTGAAGCCACCATTTGCGTAATTATTAATCCTATCGAAGCCAACGTCGTTAAGTGCCCCACTCCCTGATGATTCAAGATATTGTTGAACAATAAACTCCACATCGCGCTTATTGCTGAGCTGTTTTCCCAACTTTTTGGTCTCTGCAATTAGCAGTAGTCCAACGATTAGCTTGCTTGCGGCAGCATAAGGCCCCGGGAAATGCCGTATTAATTCACTCCCTCCTTGCAAAGGATCATCCCTTAGTGCGGCAAAACCAATCATCAGGCACATGTAATAGTGGTCGAATTGAAACTCAAAGGCATTGTCCTTATGGAGATGGCTAAACCACCCATCCATTTCTTGACTTCGAAAAAAGCTCATGAGGTACTCCTATTCTTGCTCTTGTGGCATTTCAAACTTCAGAAAGTATTCACGATTTGATACTACCGCACCATCTACGCTTCGACCTGCGCTGGCAGGTAGCGAATCTATAACGGCCTGCATTCCTTTAGTGGTGCGAAAAGCTGTCAAATACACTATGGAGTCGCCTGCCACCTCTTCAAGCGCAGGCAAAAAGTATCCACGCTCAGTCGATATTGTGAAAGCAACGAATTGATCACAAAGCGCTGGAATCATTCGGCCAACTCTAGTGCGAACGCCATCATCGAGAGAACCGGCGGGGCTATCGACAACAAGCGGAAATTTGTGTGCGCCTCGGTTTAATAGTGTTGTAAGGAATGTGTATCCAACGGCGAGTGTTTGACCGACGCTAGCACCATCTTGATCACGCAGCGACAGTGAATTCCCGATCTTTTCGATTCGAATCGGATCACCTGATAAAACCTTCTCTAGTGTTTTGTTGCAATCGTCTCGAATAGCCCCTCTTAGTCGTTCCCTTGCTATTTCCTTAGTTCGCTTAGCGATCACTTGAATAGTATCCAATTTGGCCTTGAGTTCCACTGTTCCGGTAATTTGGGCGATCATATCTCGAACCCGTGCAAGCTCACGCTGCAAGCCGCGAATCGACCAGCTATCGTCTGATACATCACTGTCCGGATGCTCGTCAATTTTAGCCAGCATGTCGCTTAGCTCATCTCGTTTTGCTTCACATGCTTTCAGCTCAATTGCAAGTTTTTGCGCAGCAACTCCTGCATCAGTTATTGACTCGGCACGAATTTGCTCAAGCTCGGTGCGAAACTGACTAAGCTCTCTACGAATAAGCTTCTGTTCAGCAACCATCGCACCAATTCGAGAAGAGACAGCTTGCGGCTCATCCAGAACACTCTGGCTAATATCGCCCTTCAGACTATTAATAAAACTATAGAGTTCGTTGGCCAAATAATTATTTGCCTGGCCTAGAATGGCCTGACGCTCTGTTTCGCCGATAGGTCGCCCGCAAACACACTGGCTTTCGTCTGCTAACTCGACGAAAAACTGCCTAGATGTTCTCTCTGGAAGTCGTACCCGGTCAAACTGATCCTTAAGCATTGCCAATCCGCCTGCGAAATGGGGGCTCAAGAACTGTGGCTGACGTATAAGTTGCAAAATGCCACGTGTCTTCTCTACGAGCGCTATTTCATGGGAATGGATTTTGGTTTCGATCTCCTCCTTGCGCTTCTGTGTAGTGTGATCGTACTTCAGGCGATCATTCAGCTCGATCTGAAGTTCGCTTATCCGCGCTTCCTCGGACGACAGCTCGGAAGTAAGTTTTTGTCGCAAATCTTGGACTTTCTTTAGTCGCGCATCGAGTTTCTCTTCTCTCGACTTCCAGCCTGCAAGACCGCTCGCCGTTCTTGCACCTTGATTCCTAGTTGCCTGCTGCCAGTCCTCGAGGGCAACAGTAACTATTGAATCGAGATGTTCTAATTGGCACAGCGCATCAATAGCCTCCAATGCCTTTGCCTGACGACCGTCCAGTAAGTCTTGAGCCAATTCGCCATTGAAAATGAATAGCGGAACAAAACGATCATTTAGAAATCGCTTAACTTCAAGTGGAGGTTCCCAGCCGTCCTTGATGCCCCCGCTCGCTCTCCACGAAGTCCTATACGTAACTTTTTCTTCAAGGAAGTCAAAAGATAATTCGAAGGTCAGTGGATCGTTATCAGCAAGAAGCCTAAGCACGAATTTCCCACTGTCATTGGCGCTTCCAGGACGACGTAAACGACGGACATCATCCGAAGACCAGTCCATCGCTCTTCCAGTGAGAGACGCCTTGATAAGATCGAGTGTCGTGGTCTTGCCTGTACCATTGGGCATCTGAACTAGTGAAACACGGGGAGCAATTCCATCCTTAGTAAGATCAATTGCTAGATCGGGGCAGCGAAGCCCCGTGCTTTCCCAACCAAGTAAAGTGAGTTTCATTGGATTCAAGCCTCAGGTGGCAAGTTAACTGCGTGCTTTGCAGCCTCTAGATGTCGCCTATTTTCACTGTGTCCGAGCTCATGTTCGCTCAGAGCTAACAGCCAAGCCGCAATGGCTTTTTCGACAGGTTCTGCTTGGTTACCTTCTTGCACTGCTTGTTTTAATGCAATTAGAACTTCCGAATCTACTGCCATCCTATTCGCTCCTCTTAATTTGTGACAGGGACGTTAACCATGCGCATCGCTCAGTATCTGCTTCAAAATCGTCTAGTACAAAATCGACAACTAAGGCGCATTTATCAGGCACATCAGGATCCGATCGAAGGCAGCGCCCAATTCGCTGTATGGTCTCCAATCTAGCGCGCGCTGATGCAAACAACACCACGGTAGTTAGACTACGAATATCGATTCCTTGAGAAATGCGATGACAAGTAATAAGACAATCAATACGACTATCTGCAAACGTTTTCAGATCTTGCGCATCGTCTTCCGCATAATAAGTTCTATACAGATGAGTATACTTGGCAATGATTTGCAGTACTCGATCCCCATATTCTCGGTTATCCACGAACACGATCGAGCGATCCAACGATTCCGGACGGTTGCGCACGTAACTATTAAAAACTAACGGCTTGTATTCTGCTGTCTTATAGACACGCGCTAGCTCATTGTAGAACTCCTCGTCCGACATTGGAGTGCCACTTTGTGCACTAGCTGCGCGTCTTGCATGCACAGATTGAAGACGTCTACGATCTTCATCAGAAAGTTGGTATGGGAGAGGTACATATTCCATTTCGCACAAAATTCCTCGTGCGATCGCCTCTTCCAAACCAAACCGAAAAATGACCGGCCCTAACTCTTGCAGGATGAAGTCAGTTCCATCCTTATCATATGTACGTTCAGGGGTAGCGCTTAAGCCCAATCTATAACCGAAATGTTGATGTTCGCCGCGAAGCGCTGCCACGTTTGATTCAGACCCTAATCCATGCACTTCGTCATGAATGATTATGCATCGAGCTCGCTCAGTTGGCGGATATTGATTCAGAAGACGAGGCAACTGTAGTCTGGAAATGACAATCAGCGCCTGGATTGGATCAGTCAAGAATAACTCGCGCTCGTGAAACGGCCCGAAATGCCGAAATACACTCCAAGGAAGCCCAATACCTCTCCCCCAAGTCAATATCTCTTGATGCCATTGAGCCAGTAGGTCATTTCCATCCGTGCAAATGATTGCACAGTCGATTTTCTTATCTTCAATTAACCGAGCCAATATTTTAAGAGATGTGCGCGTCTTACCTGTCCCCGTTGCCATTTCAAGGATGCCGGCTCGACTAGCAATAAATGCCTCCAGTGCCGCATCTTGGTGTCGCCATTTGTTTACTTTTGGAGGAACTGGACTCGGCTTCGAAAAATCAGGTCTGCCTGATGGGGCGTGAGTTTTAATACTGTTTAGGCTCTTGGCTGAAAGTGGCATGACAATGAGTGTGTCGTCGCGTTGATGCCACATCATCTCAAAATCATCTACCGTAGCTTCCAAACGTCCCGAATCTGCCGGAATCCAGCTACGGAAGACATGCACTCGTTCTATGTTACGGCGATGGCCAGAAATCGTTTCATTTGCGGAACCGGTGAAGGCAACAACATCTCCTGATGAGAAATCAAAGATCCCGCATTTGTCGTGGAATATGCCGGCATCTTCAACATGTTTCGGAATTACAAATCGAATCTCCAAATACCCCGATGCAACCAGCCAACAGAAGAGGCGTAAGCGAAGTTGCTTATCCTCTGGATCGGACGCAAAACGCATTGCCTCTTCAATTAAGTGGTCTGCTGCAGACTGCAACACTTCACGTCTAGTGTCATCGTTAACTGCGGTTTCAAGGGTTCGAAAGTCCTGGGAGCTTAGTTCCGGCGAAATCAATAAATGTATTTTTGCATCATTTCTAAGAAGCCTCGGCAGTCCCTGCGCCCAAGTCTTAAGTGCAGAACTGGAAAAATATCCAGCGGCCCGCCTGTAGTTAGTGCACTCCGCCAAGCAAGGGCCAAAAAAGTCCGTAGCCAGATCGCTGACACCCGTTCTATAGACATCATGCAACTGCCGAATCTGATCTGATATTTCTGTCATTATTCAAGTTACCTAAAGATGTCGTTTTTTCACTTCACACGGTCTCGCAATCGATCAAGAGACAGCTCATCCTTCAGCTGTTTCTTCAACAGCTCGTATTCATCGATTTGCGGTGCCTCCGCCGTCCCTGGCACTTCATCAAAAGCAACGGCCTGACTCAATCTATCTAATAGAGCAGGCACTCCTTGATCGACAGTCCAGCCCGGCTCCAAAAGAGCTTCATAGTTATTTCGACAAGATATCAGTATAGATTTTGTCCAGTGTGTCGTTGCATCGCGCCAAACCATGCTCATTAAAGAACCCACTATCCCGATAGCATGACTACCAGTACATACATGCTCTTGTTGCCAGTGCATCGCGGGCTCTACAATTCCCGCCGCCATAAGTAGCGCCAGGCATGACACGGCGTGACGGTCGTCCACTCGACAACCACTAGCACGATTTATACTCATCCAACTTATTCGACCAGCGTTAACAGCCAGTACTGCTGCAGAAAAGAATTCCCGAAATGACGGGTTTTTTGCTGACAGTGGGGGAGGCTGTTCTTCGAGCAAATAGACACTCTCGCGATCTTTGAGTCTTGTCCAGCGAATTCGATCACCAGCCTTGATCGGCCAGCTCTCTACATCACACACAGCAAGTAGTGATGACAGCAATTGTTTCTGATTTGTTTGCAATGCCCAGTCAGCCCATCGTACCTGCATATGAGGGGACCAAAGAATATAACTGCTCGGTGATTCGCCGGCCCAAATTGCTCTGCAAAATATTTCCAATTGGATCTTGTTCAGCAGCAGTCGATTTGATGCAATTTCTATTTTTTCTTGGTCTTGGAAATGTAGCCTGTGCGCATAAATGCCGGGGCCAATTCGCACGAAATCGTCGTACATAAGCAACGTCGGGCCAACGCTTGCTCGTGAATATTTCGAACCCACGCGATCCACAAAAAGACGACGCAAGTCATTGAAGCTTTGCGGTCCATACTCAAGAAGAATTTGAGCCAGCGTGCCGCGAAGCGTTTCATCGTCTGACGCGGCTGCCTCGTCTTCGTCATCCGCGCTTCCCTCCTCTACACCTTCCTGAGGATACTCAATGAACTCGACTGGGGTTCGGTTGAAATCAGATGGACCAATGGCACACCAACCTGCTTCATATTGATTTAAAAACAGGTGGGGGTTATCCGACAGCACAATCACTAAGTCTCTGGACGAACACTGATCATCTTGAAATGACCTCAAATAGATCTCTCGTAGTGCCGCGACGCTTATTGAATTGTGCCCACCACGTTGCCTCATCAATTCATGACATCTGACAGCTCGCCTAGCTCTGCCAGAGCATCTTCTTAAAAGGTAATTTCCGCTTACGCTAAGGTTTGATGAAAGTGCAAAAACAGCCCTGAGCGCCTCTTCAGGAGGTGCCCCATGTTTCAAAAAGATTGAGGCCAACATGCAGGGAAGTTGGGCACTGGTTAATTGCTCATTCAGCCAGCACTGAGCAAGATCAAATGCATCGCTTGATATGCTCGGTAAAAGCCATCCATTCTTAGACCGTTTGCATACTTCATCAAGCCAAGCGTGAACACTTCCATACGCGACTGCGATCATGAGGCGCGAGTCTGCATCAAGCGCGAGGAACAACTGGTTCTCCTCGCGATATCGGATGACTTGATGAGTAGCTAGCCGGGACAATATGAGCATCTGATCGCGCTGCAGATGACGAGAAAAGGTATTCCGGAAACTTCTCTTTAGCTTCCCAATAGATTTGGCCTCGATCTGGCGAATACGCTCGCGCGTAACCCCCTTAAGGCTTCCAATCAAAGCAAGGGTTCTCGGATCATCGCCATCCAACCCAAGCCGCATTCGAATTATCTGCTCTGCATTTCCAGACAAGATCTGAAGCGCTTCCGCAGGGCATGAAATTGATGGCTCTGAAACATTGGTTACCGCGTTTTGAGTACTCGCCAAGGGCTGCGGGTAGACATTTGAATCGGCTACTGTCGAAATGGCACCATATTCTTCGTCCGGGCACACGCGCTTCGCTAGATCCCTCAACTCTGCCAAGCACTTGGCTCCGAAGTTTGGTATATCTCGGAGAAGACTAATAACCTTGGCGTCATTACTAAGGACGTCCTGAACAGATATCCCCTCTAACAACCCATCATTTTGAGCAACCCTCAGTGAATTGCGGAGCCGCGTTGAACCTCCGTACATATTGGCGAGTTGAAAGAGTTCGTTACGATTGGAACCGTCTGTCACGTTTAATTCCTATTGAAGAACCGGTCAGCAAAAACTAATGAAGAAGTTTTTCTTTCACATAATGCGACGCATTTCACATATAAATTGGAAGTTATTATTGACAATAGGAATGACTTCCACTAGAGTATAATTAACTTCCACGTTTTTTTTTGCTTCAATATACTTTTGATGAACGATACAGGGTATTCGCACTCATTCCCAGCGATTCGAGGAGTGCAAGCTGGGCGCGTGTTTTATGTGGCCATGTGCCCTATGAAGATTGTCCCAAAGATCTTCGTCTTCAATGGGGAGGAAGTCCCTCCTGAGCTGCGTGCTCAGCGCACTTTAAATCGCGCAAGAATCCCTGAAATTGCCTCTTATCTCGTCGAAAATCCCAAAAGCTACATACTTTCAGCATTAACTGCATCAGTTGATGCTACCAATGTAACCTTTCAGCCTTATTCCGATACCGGCCCAGCAAGCAATTTGGGAGCCCTAAGCATCCCGATGGATGTAAATATTCTTATCAACGATGGACAACATAGGCGCGCAGCCATCGAAGATGCTTTAAAAGAAAATCCAGCGCTCGCCCAGGACAATATTCCGGTATTGTTTTTCGTTGACGCTGGCCTTATTCGTAGCCAGCAGATGTTTGCAGACCTCAATAAATACGCAATCCGGCCGAGCAATTCTCTCGGCACACTCTACGATCACCGCGATGCAAGCTCTGAACTAGCTCGATATTTAGCCAATTCGTGCGTGGCTTTTATTGGGCTCACTGAAATGGAAAAATCCACCATCTCTAATCGCTCAATTAAGCTGTTTACCTTGAGCGGAATCAAACATGCTAACCGGGCGCTCCTACGCAAGTCGAACGCCAGCGTAATATCCGATCAGGAAAAAAACATCGCCCGTGAGTTCTGGGATGCCGTCGCAGAGCACATTCCGGATTGGAAGCGTGCTCGAGAAAGAACAGTTGCTACCGCAGACTTAAGGCAGAACTTTATCCATGCACACGGGGTAGCACTTCATGCACTAGGCTTAGTGGGTGCTGATTTGCTCGCGGAGCACCCAAAAGATTGGAAAAGACGTCTCCAAAAACTATCTAAGATCGACTGGTCACGATCCAATACTCAACTTTGGGAAGGCCGTGCAATGGTCCATGGTCGCATTAGTAAAGCCACAACCAATGTTGCATTAACTGCAAACCTCATCAAAAATTATCTCGGTGTGTCCTTAAAACCCGAAGAAGCCAAACTTGAAAAAGGACTTACGAAGTGAGCGCAACAATCAACTTCCCCGTTGAAACAGAGATTGCTGGCCAACCTATCCAGCACTACATCAACGAGATTCATACCCTCTATAAAGCTGACAACCGTCCTTGGGTAATTGGCTATAGCGGTGGTAAAGATTCAACAGCCATTCTGCAACTGGTCTATCTCGCGCTACTAGCACTACCTGAAGCCGAACGGCAGAAGCCAGTCTTTGTTGTTTCGTCCGACACCCTTGTTGAAACACCTGTTGTAGTAGGGCTCATCATTGGCACTCTAGAAAAAATCAAAAATAGTGCCTCCAAACATGGGATCAACCTTCACGTGCAACAGGTCACCCCCAACGTCACTGAAACCTTTTGGGTGAATCTAATCGGCAAAGGATATCCCGCACCGACCCGCCAGTTTCGCTGGTGCACCGAACGCTTGAAGATAAACCCCGTCAGCGAGTTTATTCTCGGTCGAGTCGCCGAATTCGGTGAGGTAGTCGTTGTGCTTGGATCTCGAATCGCCGAAAGCAGTTCCCGCGCTCAAGTTATGCGTAAACATAAAATCGAAGGTAAGCGCTTAGCAAAACACAGCTCGCTTCCTAGTGCTTACGTATATACCCCAATCGAAGATTGGACGGCTGACGACGTCTGGGAGTTTCTATTCACAGGCGAAGCTCCTTGGGGCGGCAATCACCAAGCCTTGTTCGATCTATATAAAGACTCGAACGCCGGCGAGTGTCCTTTAGTGATTGACACTAGCACCCCATCTTGTGGCAACTCGCGCTTCGGCTGCTGGGTTTGCACCGTCGTCTCCAAGGACAAGGCCATGGATGGCCTAATTGAGAGTGGTCATACCTGGCTCGTACCGTTACAGGATTTCCGAAACCAGCTCTTTAACACCACAATCCCAGAAAACAAGAATCAATTTCGCAATTTCAAACGCCGCACAGGAAAAGTAACCAGCACAGACTCTGAGGATGGGCTTAAATTTATACCCGGCCCCTATTGGCTGTCATACAGAAAAGAACTTCTCTCCAAGCTGCTCAAAATCCAAAAAAAGATTCAAAAGCATGATCCAAACCTTGAGTTAATTACTGTTGATGAGCTCGAAGAAATACGTAACGCCTGGATCTATGACCCGAACGAACCGGACTGGGATGACAGCGTACCCAAAATCTATCGAGAGGCCTTGGGCAAGGATCACGAATGGGCGGAAAGTGATGCAGGCGCATTCACCAAGCTCGACTCCGATCTGCTCGCAGAGTTGGAAGCCAAGCATAAGGTACCTGCAGCACTCATTATGAAATTGATCGAGCTAGAGCTATCCATGGATGGGCTTAGCAAAAGATCGTTTATTTTTGATCGCCTAGGACATATCCTCAACCAGGACTGGGGGGCGCTAGAAGAGATCATGCAGAAACACCAAGTCGCCAGCAAGAAACTGCACTATATCGACAAGGAAGAAAATGAACTGCAGGCACAATATATTGAATATGAAAAGCTAAAATCCCATGCTGCTTGAATCCCTCACACTCTGCGACTTCGGGTTGTTTCGGGGCGAACACGCGATCGATCTTACTCCTCGAAAAAAATACAATAATACGCGCCCGATTATTCTTTTCGGGGGATTAAATGGTACTGGCAAGACCACCATTCTCGCAGCAATCAGACTCGCCATTTATGGCAAGCAGGCGCTCGGATACGCTACAGGTCAAAAGACCTATGATGAATATCTGACCTCTAAAATCCATCGCAACCCACATGCGCCAATAGCACAGGCAGGTGCGCACATATGCCTTGAATTTCTCTTCTACAAACTCGGCAAGCCGCTCCGCTACAAAGTTGTTCGCTCTTGGACAGTATCTGGCAAACAGGTTAAAGAGACACTCACCATCTTCCAAGATGGAGAACCGATACCGGAATTTACTCATGAGCAATGCCAAGCCTTCCTGAATGAACTCATCCCGCTTGGTGTATCAGAACTCTTCTTTTTTGACGGAGAGAAGATTGCCAGCTTAGCTGAAGAAGGCGGCGATGTTGCTCTCCGCGATGCAATCCGAAAACTTCTTGGCCTAGACATAATAGAGCGCCTGAAGAGTGATCTCCATATCCATATTCGACGTCAAAATAGCAAATCGCTGCCAGAAGATACGAAAGCCCTACTCGATCAATACGAGGTGGAATACACAGAACTTAAGCAAGCCATCTCTTCCGAAGAAGATATCTCTCAGCAGCTATTGGCAAAGCTAACAGCCGCACAAGAACAGCGCGGCAGACTTGAAGAAACTCTCGCATCAAGAGGCGGAGCATGGGCACTTTCACGACAAGTGCTAAAGACGCGCCGGGACAAACTCATCGTAGAGAAAAAGCAACTCGAAGCCGAAGCAAGAGAGCACCTAGGCGGGCTCTATCCAACATCTCTTTCCCCGAAGCTAATGCAGCAGCTAAAGGACCAGTTGCTGCGAGAAAGATCGCTTAAAGAATGGGAGACTGTTTCCAAGGCTTTCAGCCATCGGCTGAATCGAGTGAACTCGGTCATAACCGAGTTCGTCCCTAAGCAAAAAACGTCTGATGCACTCCAGAAAGTAAAAGCCGTGTTCGCCGATCTGGTTGTCAGGCCTACTAATCTGAAAGCGATTAAACTTTCCCACGACCTTACCGGAAAGGACAGCATTCAACTTGAAAGCTGGGTTGATGAATCACTGTCACACGTTAAGGCTCAATCAAGTGCAATCCGACTGCAGCTTGACACCTTGGATGAAGAACTCGGAAAAGTTAGCCTGCAAATTGAACGCGCACCAGATCAAGAATCTCTGAAATCAAGTATTGATGCCATCCAGGCAAAGAATGAGGAAATTATTCAGCTCACATCCGAGCGTAACCTTCACCTTGAACTTGCTCGTCGTTATACTTGGAAAGCGATCGAAATGATTCGCAGGATACGACGTCTAGAGGAGTCGCTTATAAGTGGTGAAACACAGGGTTCAGGAACCAATCTCGCCAAATGCACTATAGATGTTCTGACTGATTTTGCTGAAGAAATGACAAAACGCAAAATCGTTAAACTTGAACAAGAGTTTGCAAAGACATTCTCACATTTAGCAAGGAAGACCGACGCAATTGTCAGCGCCCAGATCGACCCAACAACATTCGAGGTTCATCTCTTCAACAAAAGCGGCAAGAGTATTTCAAAACGTAATCTCTCCGCAGGGGAAAAACAAATCTACGCGATCGCCATGCTTGAGGCCCTAGCCAAAACATCCGGACGTATGCTTCCAATTATTATCGATACCCCGCTGGGTAGGCTTGACAGCCATCACCGCGAGAAACTCATCAACAATTATTTCCCGCAAGCCAGCCATCAGGTCATCATCCTTTCCACAGACACCGAAGTGGACATGCACCTCTATGGTGACCTCAGGAAAAACATCTCGCATTGCTATCACATTAACTATGACGCATTGGAGGGGACCTCTGCAATTAAAGAAGGATATTTTTGGGAATCCAATTTAGATAACAAAGGAACAATTGCCCATGCTTCCTAATCGCGTACATATCTCAAAACGAGCCACTGAACTGCTTAAACAAGTAAAAGCCAAGACAGGTGTTACCCCTAACATCCTATGCCGTATAGCATTAACAATGTCCCTAGAGGAAAAACACAAAGCAAACCCCAAAAGCACCGATCTCAATGGCTCAGAATTCAATCTTCCTACCCTCCTAGGAGACGCAAGTGCTCTCTACGAAGCGCTCATCCGACAATCACATGGCGACCTTACCTCAAGAGAAGCTCAACTCATCCTCGCCGCCCACATCGACAATGGTGTAGACAAACTCAGGCGAGCCAAGTCTGTTTCCGACTTGATCCAATGCTGATTCTGCACTTCTGAAGATTGATGATTGATAGTTGCTAGCCACAGCCCCTACCGTTGTGGATTCACCTGAATTGCCTGCTCTAATTTTTCAGCGATAGCCTGCAGCAAATCTTCCTTGATTTTGCCCCTACCAATACCAGAAGCTTGATAAGTAGTGCCCGTCTGCGCCAATATCGTAGCGCCAGAGAGAATTTCTTGAAGATTTTTCTCACTGTAGTTAACCAACGTGATTGGCAGTTTCTTCAGCAAGATTTTTAAAACATCAAATTGTGCTTGGATACCAACAGTCTTCAATAGATACGAGTTGGCCTGTGATTTTGACCAGATAGTACTTTGAACAGCAGCCCAATAATTATTTAGGATGTCATAGATTGCCTTGTCATTATTTGAAAGATAGAAGACCCGCAACGGTAGGTCATCTATTGGCAATAATGCAGACCTTCCCATTTCCGCATTTTCAACAGAACGCATTAGGTAGCGATCTTCTTTGGGTTTTTTGCAAATTAGGCTCAATATTCCGTCGACAACAGCAGCCATGGAAACTCGCACTTCTACATTCGTTTTTTCATTATCACTGTCATGCTCCATTTCAGACTTAAATAACTCATCCGCTTCTGCCGCCAGTCCAATGCATCGCCTCAAAGGAGATTTCGGATCTGTATTAAGTACTCGAGCGAGATAAACAGCCAGGGTTTCAGGCGGCCAAAATTGTGAGGTCTTCAAATCCGGGTTGAAGCCAAACAGTTCATATGCAAGACTGCGATCAACTTTTTTCTGATTGAAATTTATCGTGGCAAATATATAGGCGTGGTACGGTGATGGAAGTTCAAGAAATACAACACATAGTAATTCCATGTTTCGTCTGGGCGAGTCATCCGACAACTGATCAAATGCATGAAGCCTATGCTGGCCATCAATAATTGAGGCCGATCTATAATTTAGGGGGATTTCCAAATTGTAGTGACCATTAGCCTCAGAATACTTCCAGCACTCCTGAGAATCATTGGGTATTAGCACCCCCTCCTGATCGTAGTTTGCTGCAAGAATTATTGAGTTGGGGAATGTAGCGTCAGTAGACTCAATAAACTTTGCTATCTCCTTTAATCGAGATTTACTTTCAAGTCTCTGTGACCCAAAAAATGAATAACCGCGATCCTTTTCGGCATACTCCTGTTCAAATCTTTTCCTAATCTCAGCAGGTTGTGAGAATGTAATTTTATTTAGAGTATCCGCATCCAAGGTAAATACAAAGAACTGCCCCAATGGCTGACTCACCCGCAATGCGGGTCTAGATATATGGTTATCCGTCATAATGTAAGTAAAAATATTATCAGTTGATAACCGAGTCAGATGGAAGACCTGTCCCTGCTATTGGGTTCATAGTTGAACTGGTATCGCTTTGTTTCGGGAGACCATCGCCTGTCACTGCACTAATACTTGCGGATGACCCGCCAATAAAGCTGTACGCCCCGTTGTTGTCTTTCTTGGCAAAGCGTTCTTGCTGAATCAGCACAACGGCACATACGATCAACGAAAAAAGGAACGCATAAATTCCAAATGGAAGTGCAAACTCATCCTGCCGAATCAAAGAAATTATTGATATGGCATAAGCAAAAGCAGTACCGAATAGAACAAAAGAGCGAATGGATAAGCTGGTTTTGTTCTCGTCTGCAGTTTGGAGTAGCAAATCTGCGATAATCGGTGCGAGCACCGCAAAGACATATGTCGCAAATGCATCAGGGCCGACGCTCCCATGACCAGATATTATCGGTATCCAAATGCCAGCGGCTCCCCCCAAAATCATTACTGAAAAGAAATATAGAAACGACGTCGGGTGATGCAATAGTTGGAATACCGAGCTATTGATTTCTGCACACAGCATTTTCCAACTAATTTTTGGGTCTTCAATTGCCACTTTTATTCCCTTAAATAATTTTAAGTAGTTTCAAGCCCATATAGCCATGAGGATTCCATACTACACTCCCCGTGTAGCGTACCCTTGAAGTTTCCAATCGGTAATGAAGTTTGCTTCGATTCTGTTAAATCATAGCATGGCAGTTTGCTGCAGGTAGTTTTGATCTCGCCTTCGGCTTTCCTCTACGTGGCGTCTAACGGATTGTTTAAGAACGCACGTTCACATATCTTTGCTCATAGCATCTACTCTTTTCGGTACGTATAAAACATTTCAAAGTTCAAGTTGCTCCATCTACTATTTGTCGCGTCGCCCCTCCGCTCTTTCAAGGATTTTGATTACCAGTGCGCGAGACTCTGGCAGGCGATCAAGACGCGGTGAAAATGAGAGATTTGGGATTTTTCTCAGCACTACCATTGGTTTCAAACGCTCACAATCGTCGAAGCGCAAAGTCGCCTCCAGATTTTTTAGGGCAGATAGGCACTCATGATCCCGCATACTCCAATCGACTCGTGGCCTGCGTTTTGTAACCAACCTGCTTCGATTTGCCGTTTTTAGTGGCGACCTGCTTTTGAGCCATTCTTTGTCATGGCGAGACAGCCAGCTATATCCCGAATTCTTAGCTCGACGAAGTTCTGCAATAGTTACATCTGGACTACTTCTAATCAGTAATTCCAATTTTTGGCGCTCCACATTTCGCATCCGTTCATGGCTTGCTGCGCGCCACGTTTCATGTAGCATGGGGTGTTCGTTGCAAATCCGATCAATTGTTGCTCGCGATAAGGCAAATGTCATTGAGATTTGTCGAAATGGTTCTCCACATTTGATGGACTGGATGATTTCTGCCCGGATTTCGTGTGTAAGTACTTTGGGACGTCTCGCAATTTCTAACAAACCGAGCTTCCCTAACCAACGAATGGCAGTATTCACATCAATACCGAGTTCTTTTGACAAAGCAGATACAGACCCTTCTCCATTCTTGTGGCGTCGTGCGAGCTCGATCACCAGTGTTTCGTTTTCGCATACCGAAGGTGATTCTTCCGAATCTGGCGTTTCCTGGAATATAAGAGGCAACTCCATCTGATGCTCCCATTCGTAAACGGAAGAGAACCTATCCCAACTTCCGAATAGAGCGTCTATAAGTAATAGATGACATGCTGAATGAAAATTCCCACGTGGCTTCCTGACAAGTCGCAGCATCCCCTCAACGTGGCATTCATCAACGATGCGATTGAATGGCTCGAGACTCGCAATCGAGTGGTATTGGTCACGCAACCACTTTACAAATTCCCTTGCCCTGACTTGGCCGCATTTAGTTAGCAAGCCTTGTTGTTTAAGCCCATGCTGGTAGGTAGCTAGGAGTATCTGCGAGGAATATCCCCCTGGAAGAATACTGTTAAGTGCTGCTGCAGATAAAATCGACAAGCGTTGCAATAAAGGTTGTTGCAGGACTGTAATGAACGATGCGCTGGTGGAAACTATCTCAGGGTCATCAGGAAGAAAAAGCGTTGAACGGCCACGGCCGTCGATTCTGACACTAGACTGCAAAACAGGAGATCCATGTTTCGTGCATACGAAGGCCCCTGGAAGTTGATGTTGCCGGTGCCAATATGCGAAACCATGTGCGTCTTTGTCTTCGCGAATGCAATCTTCACATGTGCACAATGGCATGCTCGCACCCGATGGCCCTGCGGGCAAACCGAGAATAAACTTGAGCGGCTCGACCGTTTCGCCTCGCATCAACGCAATTGCTTCGGCTTGCACTTCTGGCGGACGGAACCGCAGAAAATATGGCAGGACAGTTGCGTTTAGAGCAAGTTCATCTGGCCGACCGTAAGCCAATTCAGTACGGTGGCTGAATTCATCAAGGTGAGATGGGAAATCATGGCGAAGACCTGCTCCGGGGCTTCCAAATAGGGCGTTGCATACTTGTTCCCCGCGACTCGCACCTCCCCAACGATGGGCAATTGCCACAAGCGAATAGATTGTCATATCGCGCTGCAAAATTGGGAGCATTTCAGCCTGCCTTCTTTTTCGCTTCCGCCCGAGCAGCTGCCAAGCCAGCCAAATGAATTCTGGATAGCCCCTGTTTGCGTATATCTTCTGGAGATAGCGATTTTGAAAGTTCTTCCCGTTTCAGATCTTGATTCTTTTTCCTGGTTTTTTCGGTCTCGAATTTTGCCTTCTCAGTTTTATGCTTTCTGGATGTACTCTTTGAAAAGTCATCAGAATCAGGTGCATTCCTCC
This sequence comes from Gallionellaceae bacterium, assembly GCA_006218055.1. Lineage (GTDB taxonomy): Bacteria > Pseudomonadota > Gammaproteobacteria > Burkholderiales > Gallionellaceae > Sideroxyarcus. The sequence goes on along the minus strand of VBWD01000006.1, from coordinate 14,141 downwards.
CACCCTGCGTTGATCTTTCAGTAGGTTCTGACTCGGCGCGTTTAATTTTCCAATGACTAGAGTAAAAGTCAGCGTCTACATCAGGATAGGTCATAAGCAACTCAGGTTTACGGAAGTTAAAACCATCCGCTAGAGGTCGAAGTTTGGCAAAATCGGAAGATTCATATACTTTCTTGATGTCCTCCGGACCTATCGACTCTACGCCGCTTATAAGTTTGTCTCGTTGGGAAAAACACCACAGCATTAGGGCCAACCTAGCAATTCCGCCGCTACAGCAGCGCAACATTTTAGAGCACCCATCAGGATCGAGAATTGGTTTTCGCAGCACGTAATATCCCATCACCCCCGTGGCAACAGAATTCCACTCAACATCCGCATCTGGAAGATTGGTTGCCCCAATGGGAGAAAAGATTTCAGATGGTGTGAGGTGCAGTCGGCTCAAGTCTTGGCTATAAGTTACCCAATCAAAAGCACGTTCATTACCTATCATCACCAAGGGTATGCCTGAATTCATTAACTCCATGAGAAACATCTGCATGAGTTCTGCCTGCCCAGACTTGATCAAATTCCGAAGCTGCCCCTCGTCGACAAACAGAATTCCAGTGTAATGAGCGATTAGCCTGCCGACAGTCGCCACTGCTAGTTGATCAACGCGGCGATGGCGCTTCGGCAAATCAATGGCATAAGTCGTACGAAGTAGCCCGTCTATCTGGAGCAAAATGCGTGTTAAGAATCCACTGCGCGTCCCATCATGGGACATATTCAATTCAAGATAGACAATCTGCTGCATTTCATTCCAACTGGCGGCTTCATCCTTGCCGTGAAAAAATACTTGCGGTATTAGGCTGCAGAAACGTTGGGCTGTAACACTCTTGCCGGTTCCGGTCGGTCCTTTCGAGACATGAATCGACATACCTCTGGTAGGAGCTGGAGGTAAAGAATCTGCTCTAAATGCCGCATTGATCTGCGCCCAATAAAGGCGCCTCGCCTCTGGGAGCACTGGATTTCTGGCACGAAGTCCCATTTCTAACATGCCCCACCACGTCATAGCAGCTCGAACGGATTGAATCGTTGGTTCCAGAGGCACTTTCTCACCAACTAGCAAGGAAACTCGATCTACAACTCCAAGGCTCTCAAGATCAATGCCAGCTAATGGGTTGAAGGCGAGTTTGTCTAAAATATCGGAAACCTCCGTAAAACGAGGTAATCCGACCATGAGAGGGTTGTACATTGAATACCATGTTTGTTTTTGGTCAGTGTCCACGCTTATTCCCTTCCTGACGTCGACTCAGAATCGCCTGTTGCAATATTGAAATGGGAACAGGCGGGCAATTCTCGTTGGCCGGTTTGTCGTCGCCCTTGTGTATTGTTTTTTCATCGACAAACTCAGGGGCTTGTTTTGTCTCCTTGGAGGCATCGTTTTGAGCTGGCTGTTCAGCCTGGATTCCTTTTTCTATCCCTTCTGTATTCTGCTCTTCGACAAATGGGGGGCTCTGGATGGGCATTCCGTATTGGTAAGTAGATTTTTCTTGCTCCCTGTTAGCCTTCTTGTTGCGACGAATAGCCGACTTAGATGGTGGCTTCTCAACTGTTTCCAAGGCATCGTCATACGCATCACTGGCTTCTTGTTTGGTTGCCTCCTGTCCTTCCTCCATATGACTCAATGCCTCTTCTTTCGAATTTCGGGCATTAAATAAGTGAATCGCATCACTCTTCATGAGATTAATAATGTCCGGAATCGAGCATTCGAAAGGAAGGTCTTCGTCCTTCGTTTTCATCCATAATCGAATGAGATCTCCATCAATCGGATTTCGATAATAGAGTTCAGTAGGGTTGTAGGGATCCTGGCGAAAATCGTCATCAAATGATTCTGCTGAAACACCTGCACGACCTACCTTCGCTTTCATGAATCTCTCCAACATCAATGAATGCTTGCTGATGTATTGAATTGGCTCAATGAACTCACGCTTCTGCCCGGTATCTGGACGGAGCAACTTGACCCCATGCTGAGTAAATACCCCCCGCACATGCGGCATTAGTTTGATTCTCGCCTCATCATTACCGATGAGACTCATGGCGAGCTTGCCTTGATTAATCTTCATTCTGGTGAGATTTAGTCTGTTAAGAGTCAAGCCCTTGTCAATGATCTCTCTGCGCATTTCCATCGTGGGCCTGATATCGAGGGCCATAGTGTTATATGTGTGAATTGCCCGAGCGGTTTCACGAATTGCTTCAATAATTGTCATACGCGCGAGAATGTCAGCCCGCTCTTCGCCGCGTTCGTGGCGCTGTCCATGTGATGTGCCATAGAGATTGTGGTCAACCATCCGGTGCAATGAGTGATGACTTGTTTCGGCGGGCGCATTCAAATCGGAACGAGCGACCCCAACGAATTTCAAACCTGTTCCAATCTGATCGAGAGCTTCAATAACACCTTGGCATCGAGCGTCAGTATTGTCGGCGATGACACTTGAATATCTGATCTGTATCCAATCAGCAGGATCTATATCATCCAACCCAAGCCATTTAAGCCATTCAGTCTTGTCGGTAAGCGAGTGAAGGAAAGCCAGAAGTACTGTCACTGTACTTGGTGCATCTAGTCCCAGATAGAAGCCTGATATGTATCCATACATCCCTTCAACCACAAGAATACGATGGGCTGGACCAATGCGGTCGAGTCGATTCTCGACTCTGACGAACTCAATATCGGGTGAGGTCGAATCAGTGTGGCCTTGCTGGCCCACCACAACAACGTTGTCGGATGAGTAACCAAGAAGTACGCGATCAATTCGACCCAAATTGAATTTAGTAAGTTGTTTCTTCCAGCTATCGTGACCAGGTGATCTCTCGTTTCCCCATCGTTCAAACTGCGACCGAGTGGGACGTTGATGGATAGGTAGTAGAATTCTCTGAATCTTTCCATCTTTGCCTGTAACTGCCTCCGAATAGAATTCCCGCCACATTCGACGCAAGGCCTTCGCACAAGTGGTTCCACGAATGTAATAGTTTCGCCAGCAAAAACCACATATATCTTTGTCTTGTTCCCCCATCACAAAGCCTTCTAGGCCAACATGATGTGCTGCGGTCGGGGCATTTTGTCTCCCGAGTTTCTTCTTCTGAATTCGCGCTTTTCCCCTACCACCTTTTGCTCCTGAGAATGGAGTAAGTGCGCCAGGAACACTTCCCCCCGACCAATACTGATTCAGAAGTTCATTAAGCATTCTCTTTGTTCTTATGATGGTTCGTTTCGAACTTCCCATTTTATTTGCCAGTTCAGAGATTCGTTCCGAGCGCACCTGTGGATCGAAAAGCAATTTGTATTCTTCTAAATCTAGTTTGTTGCCCTCCGAATCTTTGATGAGATGACCTATAAGTGCTTCTCGCGCCTCTCTATCTTTGCGAGGATTTGACACCTCCTGACCGCGGCGCAAATACTTTTTATCAAGATCCTCATTTGTTGCCTCTGCGTCGGCACGCGGAGCAACACCTTTCACGTTGATCGCCAGCCAGTGCTTATCAAGCTCAGTCATTACTTGAGACAAAGCCCCAACGCTGGGACCTACAAAATACAATCGTTTCTTTGAGCTGCGCGGAGTTACCGGAATAAGGACAATACGGTTTGTATCTTCGTGGACATCAAGAACCCTGTATGTCTCATCTAGACACGCCGACTCGATTTTTGGCTCGATGATCTCCCCTGCGACGGGAAGTCTGCGTATGGATGGCATTATTTGATGCCTCCTTGAATACTTGAACGGATGGCTGACTGAAGATTTCTGCCACCCGGGCGAGGAGGCAGTGAAGTTTTAATCGGCAACGAAAGGTCACAGTCGACTAGTTGATTCCACAGTATGTGATTCAATAGAAACGCGGCTTGCTCAGTAGTTGCGTCGTAATCTACTTTTAGCCGCTCACTCACATCTACTAGTGGATAAGTAGAAATATCAGTACCGTATTTACTTAGAAACCTGCCTAAAGTTGCAGACCACGGATGATTGCACGGCAGGACTGCTGCATCGGCGAGGTATTCAAGTTGCGCAAATAATGGGCCTGGGTAGAGCGAGCGATCCCCTAAAAAATAGGGTACTTCTATAGCTTGAGCGTACCGTCGCTCTGCCTCAAGTTTTTCTGGCCCACGATCCAAGGGGTCTATATATAGGTATCGTTCTGATTCAAGCGGCTTCACCGAAACTAGACAGCAAGCTTTAGCGGGTGTGATTATCCAAGGTAAATGCAAACACAAGTCTATGGTCCAAATGTAGGGGATGTCGGTTCCCACGAAGAATCCATGCTTGATACCCATATCCCTGCATATCGATTGCATACCTTCGGACCATGGCAACGTAGCATCGACTTCAGGATTTCTGTCGTATTCTGGGTGCTGATGTTGCCAGGGCCACATGGGGAATTGCTCTCGAATGTGTGCACCTATCCAAGCAAACAACAAGGCCAGATACCACTCACTCAGTGAAAAGAAATGACATTTTCGCTTGAAAGGTGGAACAGGTTTCACTACCTGCACCGACACAGGAGAAGTATTCCATCTTTTAATTTGAAGCAGCGATTTATAGTTCTCCCCAAAGCCACTACCAAATCCTGCATTAATCATGCCCTCTATGCCTTCCCACGTAACTTTCGGTACGCGCGCCATTTCAGAGGCTCTCCATGACCAGAGGATGATATTGAGAATCAAATATAATCGAGGCTAGGCTGTGCAGCAGCCTCATTAATATCCGAGCAAAGGCATTGCCTTGATCTCGTTCTTCGCCAACCCACACGTCATCATTTTTTTTTGAATTTCGCATCGTCTTTCCCATTTTTAGACCGAGCGTGCCCACCGATCGCCTTGAAACGCTCGTTAAACAAAATTGAACAAAGAGGGAATTGACGCGCCGGAATCAGGCTCGTAGACTTCGCACCGTGGAGTAGCGAAGTTTTGGTTCCCCCAAGTTTAAGGACGCTAACGGCCTGCCAGCCGTTGTGCGTCTTTTGGCTTTAGTAAGTCGCTTAAATACCCTCCCTAGTTTTCAATTGATTGCATTGGTCGAATTAGTTTGGTGACTTTAGGCCAAGCGCCACCGCGATTTGATGAGATTGCCCTCGAAGACATTTCCGCCGGCCTTGCAGCACCGCGTAGACAAGTGCTGGCGTAAAGCCTTGCTCAAGTGCCCACAAGTTAATGTTGAGTCCATTATTGCGGAATCGCTTTTGCGCTTCATCAGCCGTAAGCATTACGGATCGATTTGATGGATCAAGTTTATTTTCCATAAAACTATTTTTGGTAAAACCTGGCAAATCATCAATCGATTTATTGAGGATTGCAAGAACTTTCTTTTATCGTTTATTGCAATAGAATCAAATTGTTACCGCCAGTATCTTTTGTAATATTTTTAGCCATTTTTTAACACCTTCAATATTTTTTTCAACACCACGAGTACTGAAATGCTACCTGCTCAAGCAGGTGGGCCATTGTCCGTGCATTACAGGAACTGTTGCTAATCTCACCGATGGAATTTGATAAATAAAAAGGGAGAGCACAAGGCTCTCCCTTTTTATTGGACACTGTTATTGGCTTGATTAAATCAATGCTTCATAGCTTCGAATGAGGAAATGTTCTCGGAGTTACGAATATATTATTAGTGCATCGATTTAAGTTACGGAAATATTCTGCAAGTTACGGATATATTCTCGCCAACTCGCGAGGAATGTCTCAACGAACTTAGGACGCATGTTGCGGTAGTCGATGTAGTAAGCATGTTCCCATACGTCAACACACAACAGTGCTTTGTCGCCTGTAGTCAGCGGTGTGCCGGCTGCGCCCATGTTGACGATGTCCAAAGAACCGTCGGCCTTCTTTACCAGCCATGTCCAACCGGAACCGAAGTTGCCGACGGCGGATGTTTGGAATGCTTTCTTGAAGTCATCGACGCTGCCCCACTTCTTGGCGATGGCATCAGCCAATGCACCAGTTGGAGCGCCGCCGCCATTCGGCTTCATGCAGTTCCAGAAGAAGGTGTGATTCCACACTTGAGCAGAGTTGTTGTAGATGCCGCCAGCAGGCGCCTTCTTCACGATGGCTTCCAGATCGAGGTTCTCGTACTCAGTACCCTTGATGAGGTTGTTCAGGTTGGTGACATAGGCCTGATGGTGCTTGGCGTAGTGGTAATCGAATGTCTCAGCAGACATGTGTGGCGCGAGCGCGTCTTTGGCGTAAGGCAGAGCGGGCAGTTGGTGTTCCATGTAAGTCTCCTAGTAAAAAATCGAGTGAATCTGAGTGCAATAACCACAGGCAGAAATATACCATACCTTTATGCTTGGGTATTAGGAATGCTTTAGAAAGCTCCGCAAAAGTCACCGAGATGGATGCAGTGCAAGGCGCACGGAACGCAGACACCGAGACATACCGTGCTGGTAGGCGAGGTGGCGAGTACCGCGCAACGCCGCAATGCGCCGTCGCAGGTACTTTTGCGGAGCTTTCCTTTACAATTCGCGCCCCAGATCGAAGGCGCAACAGCATGAGCGAAACCCACAAACAGACTGGCGCGGCCAAGACGGCGCGCAACCCCATCAAGATCGTGCCCCTGCAACAACGCCTGCGCAAACCCGAATGGATCCGCGTCAAATCCGGTAGCGGACAGGGTTACCACGATGTGAAGCGCATGTTGCGCGAACATAATCTGCACACCGTGTGCGAAGAAGCTTCCTGCCCCAACATCGGCGAATGTTTCGGCAAAGGCACGGCCACTTTCATGATCTTGGGCGATGTATGCACACGCCGTTGCCCCTTCTGCGACGTGGCACACGGCAAACCCCTACCGCCCGATGTGAACGAACCCAAGCAGCTGGCACATTCCATTGGCCTGCTCAATTTGAAATATGTCGTCATCACTAGCGTGGATAGAGACGATCTGCGCGACGGTGGCGCGCAACATTTCACCGATTGCCTCACCGCTATCCGCGCCGCGTCACCCAATACCAAATTGGAGACCTTGGTACCCGACTTCCGTGGTCGCCTTGATATCGCTTTGGATGCGATGGCCCCTAGCCTGCCTGATGTGCTGAACCACAATTTGGAGACCGTGCCACGCCTGTACACCTTGGCTAGACCCGGTGCGGATTACGCGCATTCACTCAAACTGCTGAAAGAATTCAAAGCGCGCTTCCCAAACGTGATGACCAAATCTGGTCTGATGTTGGGTTTGGGTGAGACGGACGAAGAAGTGCTACAAGTGCTGCGCGATCTGCGTGCGCACGATGTAGAGATGCTGACCTTGGGTCAATATCTGCAGCCATCCGATGGTCACTTGCCTGTGTTGCGCTACGTCACACCGGACACCTTCAAGATGTTCGAGGAGGCTGCCAAAGAGATGGGGTTCTCCCACGCTGCTTGCGGACCGATGGTTCGTTCTAGCTATTTTGCAGACGTGCAGGCGGAACAGGCTGGGGTGTTGTGAGCACTCATAAGTAAATAAGAAACTACACAAGTAAATGAGAATTTACATAAGTAGGATTTTGAGTGAAAAACGCTGCATGCATTGCTGTAATTAGGCTTGAAGGCAATTTAGCGTGCCAATCTGGGCGACCCATTTAAAGCTAAAAGAGGGAGAAATGCTCTCCTCTTGGATCGTTAGGCTCGCTTCAGATTGCGAAATGTCAGCAGAGCAATTCTGCAAAATAGCGCTATCCATCAAGAGACCGAGTCTGAGCGCCATCGATAGATCGCCGGATGAGTCGCTTCTCAAGGCACTATCTGAAGGCACTGGAGAGTCAAGGGTGGTTTGGTTCAGCGCTTCGGCCAACTCTTCGTGATCGAGACCCGTGAAGGCAAGATCACGCGCCTACAAGCCTATGTGCCATATGCCCCCCACGGCATCACGGGTCTCTTCACGCGAATAACCCGACTGGCGTGGTGGTTACAAGGCAGGCTCTGAGGTTAATTGCAACCCAATGAAAAGGGCGCAGCCACAAGGCTGCGCCCTCTTTTTTCGACTGCCGATATGTCAGGCTTTGATGCTGATGACCGATCCGACGGTCTGCCCCTGCGTGTTCACCGTTGGTTTTGGCGCATCTTGTTGCGCGGCAACCACTTTGGCGACATCGTCACGCCCCTTGTCATTCTCCTTTTCCGTGACTCGTTCGGCATGCGTTTGCGGCTGAGGCTGAACCTGCGACACGTAGTTGCTACCGGAATTAATTGAATTGACTGCCATGTTTGTCCTCCTTCTCGTTTATACGAACCCAATCCTAGCCATCTCAGACATGTTATCGGCAGCGATTGAGCTGACTTTAATGTTTTTTTGAAGTCGACCTATACGTCCCAAATTCTAGCGTCCAACCGGTTGATACGGGGCAGACTGACTGCTATCCTCGCCGAGCTTGAACCGCCGTTAAAACATGCTCTAAAGGGGAAATCAATGAGAAGGCTCACTTTGTTGGCCGTATGGCTAGGTGTTACGTTCGTGTCCGCAATGGCGACTGGGGAAGAAAACGCCCCACCGACAACGACCGAAACCGCCGCCCTACCCGGCCAGATTTTGCCTCAGGCATCCACCCCACCCGCAGACCAAACGGAAGCGCCGGCGATCCACATTCCGGCCGCCCAGCCTATCCCCGAGTACGCACCTGCCCAGCTCCCGACAGAGACCGTCGCCAGCAAATTAAGGGCCGCCCAGCAAAGTCTGGTGATCCCCAAGATCGATTTGCTTCGCGCCACAGTCAAGAACACGGCATCCACAAAGAATCTGTTCTCGCGATTCATTTCCTCCACCTCCAATCCGATCGATGCCGACCTATTGAACGAGATGCGACACTTCACCGAACGCTTCCCCGACCATCCTGAAACGGCCGAAGTATTTCATCTGATGGCGCAGGTGCATCTGCGTACCGACAATTACACCGCTGCAGCAGTGGATTGGCTGGTGTTGCGCGCGGCCTATCCGGATTCATCTTTCAGCAAGGAAGCAGGCAAGCAGTTGCAGGGGCTGGCGGGTGATGACCTGAAGAAACAGGCCGTCATCTTGAAAGCCTGGTCTGCCCAGATCGACAAGTTGAAGGGTGAACGCGAAGAACGTTTGGCGAATATGCTGAAGTATCTGGGCGAAAACACGGAGAAGGAATTTGCCGCCCCCATCGCCGGTGCATGCGCCTCTTTCCTGGTCAGCAACCAAAGTTGGTTGCAGGAAGATGCGATCGAGCATGCTTATGCCCGTCAGGCGACCCTGCTGGATGCACAGATGGCGCTCTACCATTTCGAGAAGATGCTGGCGCTGTACCCGTCCAGCCCGTTGCGGGCGGACAGTATGTTGTCGATGGGTGACGTCCAACGCAAGAGTCTGAAAGCGTTTGATCTCGCCGCCAAGTCCTACGCCAAGCTGATCGAGCAATTCCCGGACTCGACCGAGACAAAGCAGTCATACGAATCACTCGCCGCTATGTATGACGAGGATATGCGCGACTATCCCAATGCTCTCAAGACCTACGACACCATCGTCAAACGCTACAAAGACGACCCCATCGTGCTACGCGCTTTACGTGCCATGGCAAACATCCAACAGAACAAGTCCAACCAGCCTGCGCAGGCGATAGAGAGTCATCTGAAGATCGCCGACATCTTCAAAGGTGCGGACGGTTTGGATGCGTTGTTGACCGCAGAACGCATCGCCACTTTCACCACACGCGACTGGAAAGTGGCGATAGACGTCAATAATCGCATCATCGCTTTGGCCCCGCAGCACGAGGAGGCGATCAAAGCTCAGTTCAACAATGCAGACATCACCGAGAACAAACTCAGCGACAAAGAATCCGCGAAAAAGATGTACGAAGAATTCGTCGCGAAGTACTCCGGCCATACTTTGGCAAAAGATGCGAACCGCCGTATCGAGGCCATCAACAAAGCTTTGGCCTCCGCCGCCACCCCATCGAAATAAGGAAACACCCTCATGACCGCACCCTTGCTCATTGCCAAGAACGACAAACATGATCTCGTGCTGCTGCCGCAGATGGCGAACCGCCACGGGCTGATCACCGGTGCAACGGGGACGGGCAAGACGGTGACGCTGCAATCGCTGGCCGAATCCTTCAGCCGCATCGGCGTGCCTGTGTTCATGTCAGACATCAAAGGCGATCTCTCCGGCCTGGCCAAGATCGGCGGCGGCAATGCCAAGGTACAAACTCGCGTCGCGCAATTGAAACTGGAAGGTTTCGAGCATCGTGCCTATCCGGTGACGTTCTGGGATGTGTTCGGCGAGATGGGGCATCCGGTGCGCGCCACTATCTCCGATATGGGCCCCTTGTTGTTGGGACGCATGTTGAACCTGAACGACGTGCAACAAGGTGTGATGACACTGATCTTCAAGATCGCGGACGATAGCGGACTGATGTTGCTCGATTTCAAAGACCTGCGCGCGATGGTGCAACACGTGGGCGACAACGCCAAAGACTTCACCACCGAATACGGCAACGTCTCTACCGCCAGCATAGGCGCTATCCAGCGCGGGCTGTTGGAACTGGAGAACCAAGGTGCAGAGAAGTTCTTCGGCGAGCCGATGTTGAACATCGAAGATCTGATGCAGACCGACAGCAAAGGCGCGGGCATGGTGAACATCCTCGCCGCCGACAAGCTAATGCAATCGCCCAAGGTCTACTCGACCATGCTGTTGTGGATGCTGTCCGAACTTTTCGAGAATCTGCCCGAAGCAGGTGATCTGGAAAAACCCAAGCTGGTGTTCTTCTTCGACGAAGCACACTTGCTGTTCAGTGATGCGCCGACGGCACTGGTCGATAAGATCGAGCAAGTCGTGCGCCTCATCCGCTCCAAGGGCGTAGGCGTGTATTTCATCACGCAGAACCCGGCCGACGTACCTGACAAGATCCTGGGGCAACTGGGCAATCGCGTCCAACACGCTTTGCGCGCCTTCTCCACACGCGACCAGAAAGCCGTGCGTGCCGCCGCCGAGACTATGCGCGACAACCCTGAGCTGGATGAGGAAACCGTCATCACCGAGCTTGGTGTAGGCGAAGCGTTGGTCTCGTTGCTGGACGAGAAAGGTCGTCCCACTATCGTGGAACGTGCCCTCATCGTGCCGCCGCAGGCACAGATCGGCCCCATCACACCGGAAGAACGTAGCACCATCCGCTCCAAATCGCTCGTCGCAGGACATTACGAGAAGGAAGTGGACCGCGAATCTGCATACGAGAAATTGAAAGGTCGCGCCGCAGAGAAGCAAGCGGAGATCACTGCTGCCGCAGAAGAGAAGGAATCAGCAAATAGCGGGGTCGGCGGCATGTTGGGTGGGATATTCGGCAGCGGTACCAGTGGCACCACGACTCGCCGTCAAAGCGCAGGGGAAGCGCTGGTCAAGTCCATCGTACGCACCGTAGGCTCCGAGGTCGGTCGACAGATCGTGCGCGGCGTTCTCGGCTCGTTGTTGGGTGGTGCTCGCCGCCGTTAAGCGATGACCAGTGCGGCCCGTCTCAGCGCTGAGTTGTGCACCCTCGCCTCACCCGAACTGGCTGTCTTGCAGCAACGATTTTTCAAGACAGGGGTCGGGCAATACGGCGAAGGTGATGTGTTCCTGGGTATCAAAGTGCCGCCCCTGCGCGCATTGGCGAAACAACACCGTGATGCAGAACTGGACACCATCACCACACTTCTACACTCGAAGTATCACGAAGAGCGCCTGTTCGCCTTGTTGTTGCTGATGCAGTTCTATGAACGCGCAACAGAGAACGAGCGCGTCGCAGCATTCGACCTCTATCTGGATAACACGGCGCACATCAACAATTGGGATCTGGTGGATGTCTCCTCACCGCACATCGTTGGCCGACATCTGGCTTCTCGCCCGCGCAAGGTGCTGCATCGCATGGCCCGGTCGTCTTCGCTGTGGGAGCGCCGCATCGCCATCATCTCCACGCTTTACTTCATCCGCAACAACGATTTCGAAGACACCCTGCGTATCGCAGAGACCTTGTTGCATGACGAGCAGGACTTGATGCACAAAGCGGTGGGATGGATGTTGCGCGAAGTCGGCAAGCGCGATCTTGAATCAGAAGAAACCTTCTTGCTCCTGCACTACCACGACATGCCACGTACCATGTTGCGCTATGCCATCGAACGCTTCCCCGAGCGGCGGCGTCAGCAATATCTGAAAGGCACTGCTTGATTCAGTGAAGAAGCTTGCTGTTTCCTTGATTCTTATTAGTTGTTTCTATAGAGTTGCGACAAAACATACGAGCCAAAGCGTTCATGGGTAAATTCACGGTTCTTCAGTTCAATATGCAGTTCGGTCAGGGTTGGGATGAAGCCGCCCCTGACAGCGCGCCTATCGACTTGAAGCAAACCATCGCCGAGATCAAGCGCTTGGATGCCGACATCGTGTTGTTGCAAGAAGTCGAGCACGCTTTATCCAATGGCAAGCAAGTTGAACCTCCGCCCAACTTCACACAGATCAGGCAGGCGCTGCCTGACTATCACGGCTATTTCTCTTATCCCAAATCGGACGCGCGCGAGCTGCCATTCGGCATCGGCTTGGCGATCCTTTCCAAGACACCACTGTACGATGAGTTCAGACTAGAGCTACCCTCCCCCAAGATCGAGTTCGATTTTTTTGGAGAGACCAAGACACCAACCGACCGCTTGCTCATCGGCGCGAAGACCACTATTCACGGTCATGAAGTACAACTCTACGACACACACCTGCTGGCCTTCTTCATGCTCAAGGCGAGTAGCAAGATACATTCAGAACAACGCCAGTTGGTATTGCAACAACTCAAGAAGTCACGTATCCCGACCATTCTCGGCGGCGATTTCAATGTAAGCAACCACGCGGCGTTGGTCGATCAATATGCTCAGGAAGGTTTCAGGACGGCACAAACCAAGAATGTCACTTGGCGGCGCATGCCTTATGTGCTGGATCACATCTTCTTCGATAGGCAGTTGAAACTGGTGGACTTCGATGTGATACCGACGATAGCCTCAGACCATCACCTGCTCATCTCCCAGTTCGAATTCAACTCGTAACTAAAAGCCCCCCAGGCTTCAGTACCACTCGTTCCACCTGCACACTCGCCGCACCATCACTCACCCACACCTGCCCATCTTGGATGATGCATTGTAGGCTCATGTTGCGCTGCGCCAGTTTGGCGAGTTCTTTCGTGGTCTCGACAGGCAGATTGATGATGGTCAGGTTCTTCTGGCGCTCGAACTGAGCACGATCTTTTTCAAACCACATATCTGCGACACGCCCACCATAGGCATACACCACCACTTGCCTGGAACGACCACAGGCTTTGCGGATGAGCTTCTCATCGGGGATGCCCACGTCAATCCACAGATCGATAGAACCTGTCAGGTCTTTTTGCCACACATCCGCCTCTTCATCATTGGTCATGCCCTGACCGAACTCTAGATATTCATGGGCATGGATGGCGAAAGCCAGCAGGCGCACCATCATGCGCTCGTCCGTCTCGGAAGGATGTCGCGCCAAAGTGAGTTGATGGTCTTTGTAGTAGTAGCGCTCCATATCTGCGATCTGCAGATTGGCTTTGAAGATGGTCGCTTTGATAGCCATATTTACTCCGTCACCCTGCCACGCAACGATTTCGTCGTCGCGTGCTTGGTCTTACTTTCCAAACGTTTTCTTTGCGAACTGCGTGTCGGCTTGGTGGCGACACGCGGTTTGGGTTTTGTAGCTACTGAGAGCAACATCGCCTTCAAGCGACGCAATGCTTCGTTGCGGTTCTGTTCTTGGTTGCGGAATTCCTGCGCTTTGATGACGACCACGCCATCCTTGGTGATGCGTTGATCATTGAGTTGAACTAAGCGTTCTTTGAATTCTTGCGGTAACGAAGATGCATTGATGTCGAAGCGCAGATGCATCGCACTCGACACCTTGTTCACATTCTGCCCGCCTGCCCCTTGCGCACGCACCGCCGTCAGTTCGATCTCGCGCTCGGGGATGATGACGTTGTGCGCGATGTACAACATGGCTAGGCGATCACTCGGATCACGACATCACCCAACTCCACCAACTGTCCCGCGCGTATCTTGGCCGTCTTGCGCAGCTCGATCTGTCCATCAACGGACACCACACCCTCCGCCACCAGAGCCTTGCCTGCCCCACCGCTATCCGCCACGCCGGTGA
>VBWD01000083.1 GCA_006218055.1 Gallionellaceae bacterium | reverse complement strand
AGACTACTATGCTGCGAACGTTTGAGCGTGAAGCGCGCGCCGAAGGGTCCTTGGTGATCTCCGGCAAACACGATCAATACGCTCAGGGACTTCCTATTTCGAGCGTGATACAAGCCGTTTCAGGTTTCATCCGACACCTCTTACGTGAACCACAAAACATCGTTGATCAGTGGCGAGATCGTCTACGGGAATCGATCGGCAATAATCTGTCGGTAGTTGTGAAGGCTGTTCCCGATATGCGATTCTTGATTCGCGAGGAACAAGATGCGATCTCGTCTACAGCTCAAGAAATGCAGGTACGCCTCTATACGGCACTTGCATCGATGCTTTCCTGCATTGCTGAACACGGGCGAGACTTGATCGTCCTCCTTGATGACCTTCAATGGGCCGACCACGCAACATTTGAACTTCTTGCCATGCTAGGCAATAAGATCCCGGATGCTCGCATCCTGATCGTTGCAACGATCCGGGCAGAAGAGGTACTTGCGGCAGATCATCCACTTGCATTATGGATGCAACATCCGGCCACATCGCCACTTCCGTTACACGTTGTGGATGTTCACCCGCTTGGAACAGAAGCAATGGCTGAGCTTGTGTGCGAGACATTTCAACTCGGACGCGCACAAGCAACTGGTTTAGTTGACGCTATGCATCAACGCACGGGAGGCAATCCCCTCTTCAATGTGCAGCTGATGAATTATATGGTCAACGAAGGCATCGTTTACTTCGAACGGGGACGACGTCAGTGGGTCTGGGATGATGAGCGCTTGCGTAAGATGCCGATGCAGTTTGATGTGCAGGATCTCATCGCATCGCGATTTGAGCAATTGGACACGTCGACAATGCGACTGATAGCGGTTGCTGCATGTATCGGCACATCATTTTCTGTAGAACGTGCCTCGAGCGTAGCCGGCATTCCCCTAGCTGAAGTCATAGCCGGCATGGATAAGGCTATGGCTGCCGGACTCATCACTTGGGGTGATGCTTCGATGACGAATGTCTTCGAGTTCGTGCACGACAGAATTCAGCAGATCGCGCATCAGTCCCTATCTGATGAAGACCGACAACAAGTACACGCATCGATCGCACGGTCATATCTCAATGGCGAG
>VBWD01000082.1 GCA_006218055.1 Gallionellaceae bacterium | reverse complement strand
TGTGTGGCGATTGCGGCGTGGTCAGCGTGCGGCGCGCGCGCAACAAGCCTTGTGCGGCACGTTCAGACAGTGATTGTTGAAGTTGAGTGAAGATCATTTTTGCCACAGAGGTCACAGAGTACAAAACTTCGCTGCGACCTCCGTGTGTTCGTGACTAGTGGTCTTTCTCAGCAAACGGATACATACCCAGCTTATCCATCAGCGCACGGTCACGTTCCACATCGGGATTGCCTGTCGTCAGCAATTGGTCACCGTAGAAGATGGAATTGGCACCCGCCAAGAAACACAGCGCCTGGATGGCATCGCTCATCTGCTGGCGCCCAGCAGAAAGGCGTACGCGCGCGGTCGGCATAGTGATGCGCGCCACAGCGATGGTGCGCACGAAGTCGAGTGGATCGAGGTCTTCTTGGTTAGCCAATGGCGTGCCTTCGACTTTTACCAAGTTGTTGATAGGCACACTCTCTGGATACGGCTCCATGTTGGCCAGTTGCGCGACGAGCCCCGCGCGTTGCGTCAGATCCTCACCCATGCCGACGATGCCTCCGCTGCACACATGCATGCCCGCTTTACGCACACGCTCCAAGGTATCCAGACGGTCTTGATAGTCACGGGTACTGATGATGTCGCCGTAGAACTCCGGCGAGGTGTCGAGGTTGTGGTTGTAGTAGTCGAGACCGGCTTGGCGCAGTTGCTCGGTCTGCTCATCGTTCAACATACCCAAGGTAGCGCAAGTCTCCATACCCAAACCACGTACTGCCTTCACCATCTCCACCACGGACTCCATATCCTCTTTGGAAGGCTCGCGCCATGCCGCGCCCATGCAGAAACGATCCGCACCCGCTTCTTGTGCGGCCTTGGCGGCTCTCACCACTTCGCTCACTTCCAACATCTTGCGATTCTCGACACCTGCATCATGGAAAGCCGATTGTGGGCAGTAGCCGCAGTCTTCAGAACAACCGCCAGTCTTGATGGATAGCAGCGTAGAAAGTTGCACCGCGTTCGGATCGAAGTGTTCGCGGTGGATCTGTTGCGCGCGGAACATCAAGTCCGAGAACGGCAACTTGAACAATTCCTCTACGGCTTCCACGCTCCAGCGTTGCGGTGTGGTCTTT
>VBWD01000081.1 GCA_006218055.1 Gallionellaceae bacterium | reverse complement strand
TCGCGCAATTCTTTGTAGCGTTGCAGAGTCTGTTGAACACGGCGTGCCACGGTGTAGTGCTCTTCGCCCACGACCAATGGGTCGAGTTGGCGAGAAGTGGAGTCCAGTGGATCGACCGCTGGGTAGATACCCAGAGAAGCGATGTCACGCGACAACACGACGGTGGAGTCAAGGTGCAAGAAGGTGGTTGCTGGAGATGGGTCGGTCAAGTCATCCGCTGGAACGTACACAGCTTGGATGGAAGTGATGGAACCTACCTTGGTCGAAGTGATACGCTCTTGCAAGCGGCCCATTTCCTCAGCCAGTGTCGGTTGGTAACCCACAGCGGAAGGCATACGACCCAACAACGCGGAAACTTCGGTACCGGCCAGTGTGTAGCGGTAGATGTTGTCCACGAAGAACAGGATGTCACGGCCTTCGTCACGGAATTTCTCAGCCATGGTCAAGCCAGACAGCGCTACGCGCAAACGGTTTCCAGGCGGCTCGTTCATCTGACCGAACACCATCGCGACTTTGGACTTGGTGTAGTCTTCAGTATCGATGACGCCTGCGTCAGTCATCTCGTGGTAGAAGTCGTTACCCTCACGAGTACGCTCACCCACACCTGCGAATACGGACAGACCAGCGTGTTGCTTGGCGATGTTGTTGATCAGCTCCAGCATGTTCACGGTCTTACCCACACCCGCGCCACCGAACAGACCCACTTTACCGCCCTTGGCGAATGGGCAGACCAAGTCGATGACCTTGATGCCGGTTTCGAGCAAGTCAACGGAAGGAGACAGCTCATCGAACTTCGGAGCAGCTTGGTGGATCGAGCGACGCTCGGTGCACTTGATATCGCCAGCTTCGTCGATTGGACGACCCAACACGTCCATGATGCGGCCCAAGGTACCCGTTCCAACTGGAACTTGGATCGCTTGGCCGGTTGCATTGACTGCCATGCCGCGACGGAGACCGTCAGACGAGCCCATGGCGATGGTACGAACCACACCGTCACCCAGTTGTTGTTCGACCTCGAAGGTCAAGCCTGGTTCAGCTGTGGAGTTACCTGCGTCTGCCAATGTCAACGCTTCGTAGACTTTTGGCATTTTGTCGCGCGGAAACTCGATGTCAACCACCGCGCCGATACACTG
>VBWD01000080.1 GCA_006218055.1 Gallionellaceae bacterium | reverse complement strand
TCGCGCAATTCTTTGTAGCGTTGCAGAGTCTGTTGAACACGGCGTGCCACGGTGTAGTGTTCTTCGCCCACAACCAACGGGTCGAGCTGGCGAGATGTGGAATCCAGTGGATCGACCGCTGGATAGATACCCAGAGAAGCGATGTCGCGCGACAACACGACGGTGGAGTCCAGGTGCAAGAAGGTGGTCGCTGGAGACGGGTCGGTCAAGTCATCCGCAGGAACGTACACAGCTTGGATGGAAGTGATCGAACCTACCTTGGTCGAAGTGATACGCTCTTGCAAGCGGCCCATTTCTTCAGCCAGTGTCGGTTGGTAACCCACAGCGGAAGGCATACGACCCAACAGCGCGGAAACTTCGGTACCGGCCAGTGTGTAGCGGTAGATATTATCCACGAAGAACAGGATGTCGCGGCCTTCGTCACGGAATTTTTCAGCCATGGTCAAACCGGACAGCGCGACGCGCAGACGGTTGCCGGGTGGCTCGTTCATCTGACCAAACACCATCGCAACTTTGGACTTGGTGTAGTCTTCAGTGTCGATAACGCCTGCGTCAGTCATTTCGTGGTAGAAGTCGTTACCCTCACGTGTACGCTCACCCACACCCGCGAATACGGACAAACCCGCGTGTTGCTTGGCGATGTTATTGATCAGCTCCAGCATGTTCACGGTCTTGCCCACACCCGCGCCACCAAACAAACCCACCTTACCACCCTTGGCAAATGGGCAAACCAAGTCGATCACCTTGATGCCGGTTTCGAGCAAGTCAACCGAAGGAGACAATTCATCGAACTTAGGAGCAGCTTGGTGGATTGAGCGACGCTCGGTGCATTTGATATCACCGGCTTCGTCGATCGGGCGACCCAACACGTCCATGATACGGCCCAATGTACCCGTACCGACTGGCACTTGAATCGCTTGACCGGTTGCGTTCACTGCCATGCCGCGACGGAGACCGTCAGACGAGCCCATGGCGATGGTACGAACCACGCCGTCACCCAGTTGTTGCTCGACCTCAAAGGTCAAGCCGGGTTCAGCTGTGGAGTTACCTGCGTCTGCCAACGTCAGCGCTTCATAGACTTTTGGCATTTTGTCGCGCGGAAACTCAACAATCTTTCCTTGACTCATTTTAAGATTCCCCGTCTAAATTAATTCTAAAATTCTTTAGCTAACTAAAATCACTCTAACGCCGCTGCGCCGCCCACGATCTCGGAGATTTCCTTGGTGATCGCTGCTTGACGTGCTTTGTTGTAGACCAATTTGAGTTCGCTGATGACGCTCTTCGCATTGTCAGATGCCGCCTTCATCGCCACCATACGTGAGCTTTGCTCGGAAGCGATATTCTCGACGACCGCTTGGTAAACCAAGGACTCAATGTAACGGACGAAGAGTTCGTCGATAACTTTCTTGGCGTCCGGCTCGTAGATGTAATCCCAAGTCGCATCGCTGGTTCCCAACTTTTCGCCCGTCAACGGCAACAGCTGCTCGACTCGAGGCTCTTGGCGCATTGTGTTGATGAAGTGGTTGTAGCTCAGATAAATCGCATCGATCTCACCCGCAACGTAGGCATCCAGCATCGCTTTCACGGTACCGATCAGCTTTTCCACGTGAGGTGTATCGCCCAGACCAATCATGTGCGACTTCACTCTTGCGCCGATGCGGTTCATAAAGCCGAAGCCTTTGTTACCGATTGGGCATACGAGCAATCCTTTGCCCTCACCTTCCCATGTCTTCATCTCGTTCACTGCCAGACGCAACAGGTTGGTGTTCAAACCGCCACACAAGCCTTTGTCTGAAGTAACAACAATGAGACCAACGTTCTTCACGCTGTCGCGCTTGGCCAAGAATGCATGCTTATATTCTGGGTTGGCACGCGACAAATGCGCAGCGACGTTGCGGATCTTTTCGGCGCTTGCGCGTATTCTCTACGCTCTTGATCTTGGTGCGAATCTCTTTACTGCCGGCCATAACTCACCTCGCCTTAATAAGCTGCGCTAGCCTTGAACGATTCGATTGCTGCAACCAACAACTTTTCGTTATCAGCAGACAGATCCTTGGTTGTTTCGATGGCATCCATCAACTCTTTATTCTTGGAACCCAAGTGAGAGTGGAGACCTGCCTCGAAAGCCAATACCTTTGGAACTGCTACGTCATCGAAGTAACCCTTGTTGACGGCAAACAATGTCGCAGCCATTTTTGAAGGAGCGTATTGCAATTGCTTCATCAGTTCGGTCACGATCTTGCCGCGCTCAAGCTGTTTGCGTGTAGCTTCGTCCAAGTCGGACGCAAACTGCGCGAACGCCGCCAATTCACGGTACTGAGCCAGTGCCAAACGCACACCGCCGCCCAGTTTCTTGATGACTTTGGTTTGAGCTGCACCACCCACGCGGGATACGGACACACCCGCGTTGATCGCCGGGCGGATACCCGCGTTGAACAAGTCGGATTCCAAAAATATCTGACCGTCGGTGATGGAAATCACGTTGGTTGGAACGAAAGCGGAAACGTCACCTGCTTGTGTTTCGATCACTGGCAGAGCGGTCAAGGAACCTGTCTTGCCCTTGACTGCGCCTTTGGTGAAGGCTTCAACGTATTCGGCATTCACACGCGCTGCGCGCTCCAACAAGCGGGAGTGCAGATAGAACACGTCGCCTGGATAAGCTTCACGACCGGGTGGACGGCGCAACAACAAAGAGATCTGACGATATGCCCAAGCTTGCTTGGTCAAGTCATCGTAAACGATCAATGCATCTTCGCCACGGTCACGGAAATATTCGCCCATGGTGCAACCAGCGTACGGTGCCAAGAATTGCATCGC
>VBWD01000079.1 GCA_006218055.1 Gallionellaceae bacterium | reverse complement strand
TAGTGTCCGGTTAAAAATCAAATAGAATCATTTGGTTATTGGGTGGTGGTGCAATGGATCTGGTGGTGTCAGGCTGCAAGGCGCATGAAATAGCGTTTTTCTCGAAAATCGAGACCGACACTATCTGTAATAAAGTGTAGAGCGAGGCATTGAGGTGGAGCTCCTTTTTGACGATGGCAATCAGCACGTAGGTGGACACGGCGCACCAGATTTGCGTCTTCACCGCGTTCTCGCTCGTGCCCAGAAAGCGCTTGATGCGCAGATGTTGTTTGATCCATTTGAAGAACAACTCCACTTGCCAACGACTTTTGTACAACACGGCAATGGTCAAGGGCGGCAGAGTCGTGTTGTTGGTCAGAAATACCAGCGTCTTGCCCGACAGGGAGTCTTTGTATCGGATGCGCCGCAGATGCTCGGGATAGTCTTCGGACACGTAAAAACCGTTGAGCCGAATAGCCTGATCGCAGACCACTCCCGTGGCTCGGTCGGTCTCGGTCGAGTACACGCGCCTGGCATTCACGCCGCGTTTGGTGCGGGTCACAAAGAACGCGCCTGCCTGATGCAGCTTGAAGAGTCGGCTGAAGTCCAGATAACCCCGATCCATCACGTAGAAAGCACCCGCTTCGACGGGCAAGATCTCGGGCACCTTGACATCGCTCATCTTGCCATTGCTGATGTGGATGAAGGCCGGGATCGCGCCACGCAAGTCCAGCAGCGTGTGCATCTTCACCGCCGCTTTGGTCGAACGAAACGGCGCCCAGTCGAACAGGCTCAAACACAGGTCGATGGTGGTCGAGTCCAGCGCGTAGACCGTCGCATCGAGTTCCAGCCCGGTCGGCTCCCTGGCGTAAAGATCGCGGGCGCGCAGAATCAAGCGCATCGCCAAGGCGTGATTGATGCGCCAATCGCGCTGGTTCAGTGCGTCCGAAAGCGTGGATCGGGCAGGAATACCGCTCAAGCCCATATGAAACAGCTTGCTTTGGTTGGACGCCAAGCAGGATTCGATGTCGCGCAAAGACTCGCGCCACGTCAATTGCGAAAACGCCATCACGCGAAACAAATCGGCGCAGCCCAAGGTGGTAACGAACGCATCTCCGTCGTGTCGGTCGATGATGCGTCCGAAGGTCTTCCACGGAACGTACTCCA
>VBWD01000078.1 GCA_006218055.1 Gallionellaceae bacterium | reverse complement strand
ATTACCGACACCGGTGATGGAATTAACATCGACCTTGGCGCTACCGCGGTTGCATCACAGGCCTTGGTGATTGCATCGGGTAACATGGTTCGTACCACCGACCTCTTCTCACTTACTGACAGCGGCGCTTCCACCGGCAACCTCTTGGACATTAATGTATCACCAGCTGCTGTCGGGGGTACTGGAAACGTGATTGACATCACCACCGCAACCACCTCTTCCACGAAAAACCTGATTGACCTGAACTTTGGTAACCTCGCAGACACCGGTGACGCTATCAACATCTCCATGGGTGCAGCTGCAGTTGGTGCACAGGCCTTTGTCGCAACCACCTCTGCAGGTGTCCGTACCGCTTCAGCAATCCAGATAACGGAGAACAACACCACTGGCACGGTTCCATCGATCCAATACGACAGTGCTCAGACACGAGGCGGATTCCTTGACCTCAATGCCACTGGCCTGCTTGTAACAGAGAATCTCATCGATGTTACGATGACCGGCGCCTTCACCAGCAATGTCTTGGACATTAACGCATCACCAGGCGCTGTCGGAGCTACCGGAAACATCATCGACATCACCACCGCAACCACCTCTTCCACGAGCAACCTGATCGATCTGAACTTTGGAGCAATAACTGATACTGGTGATGCTCTCAACATCGACCTTGGCGCTACCGCAGTTGCATCACAGGCATTGGTGATTGCGTCGGGTAACATGCTCCGCACCACAAACCTTGTTGATCTCACCGAGAGTGGCACAGCATCAGGCAACATGCTTGACCTGAACTTCGCAGCGACCGCATCCACTGGAGACGCGATCAACATCTCCATGGGTTCAACCAACCTGGCTGGCGGTGCATTCGTCGTCGCTGATGCAGGTGGCGTACGAACAGACGCCATCATCGACATCACCTCCGCTTCCACAGCAACAGCAGACGCAGGAGCCATCATGCAGATTAATGGTACCGGCATCATGGCAGGTGCAAACGTCTTGGACATCAACGTCTCTGGCGGTTCTACCAGTGGAAACGTCATCGACGTCACCACCTCTGGCACCTCTTCCACGAGCAACCTGATCGATCTGAACTTTGGCGCGATTACCGACACCGGTGATGGAATTAACATCGACCTTGGCGCTACCGCGGTTGCATCACA
>VBWD01000005.1 GCA_006218055.1 Gallionellaceae bacterium | reverse complement strand
CAGTTCAGGGGTTTGAGCTGACATCAAGATGGTGGCATGTGCGTGCGACATCATGCGGTCCTTGTTGTAGTCGGTGATCATGTTCAACAAGAGGCGCTCATCAAAGCGGAAACGGCACAGCAACATATTGGATGCCGCCATCTTCATCAATTGGGCAGGTGACAAACCATTGATTAGATCGGCAAGCTCATCGCTCACCCCTAAGCGAAAGATCGCGCTAGCTTTGTCATCGCGAATCATCTGTTGTGCCAACATCATGTAAGAAAGATTGGCTTCTTTGATCTCTTCGTGCACTTGAATGGTGTTCATTTCAGTCCCCTCGAAATTTGGTTAGACGTCTTGTTTCGACGGTTGCATTCTCGGGGAGGATGGCAAGAGAACAAATCGGAGGAATTCCGATTATGGTGTAGGGAAAGTTCCTACAAAAAGGCGAGCCGCCTCCGCCCTTAGCTTGTATAGAACAGAGGCGACTCGGGAGTACAACCCATTGCGAGGGGACACATTGGGCCGCACGTTCGGGTTATCGGCGGGATTTGAAAAAACTTTAGGGGATTTTTTAAAGAAAATGCTCAGCGTCTGTTTGCACCTACTTACCAATACAACTTAGCACCCATTTCCCCCCAATCTACAGGATATTGCGTAATCTTTTCGAGCGAGTTCTGTCATCCCTAAACTTTCATATGCCTTTGCTCGACCAAAGTAAGGTCTGGGGTTTAGCCCCAAATGCTTGCGATTCGCAATTTCTATCGCACTACTGAATTCCTTGACCGCTTCCGTCCACTTATCTTGTTCCAACAGTGCCGCTCCAAGATTGTTGTGTGCGAATGGCCAGTTAGGATTGAGTTGGGTCGCAATTCTCAGATCACGCTCTGCTGCAACGTAATTGTCCATCCCTATATGGGCACCACTGCGATTGTAATAAACGCGATAGACACCCGGCAGGTGGTGCTTGTCCTGCACCAGCATCACCGCATCATTCCATAGCATCAAGGGATGCGAGAACGAAGCAAGCCGATCCATCGAGATCGCAAACATGGCCAAGGCCACAGATCCCACTACGATTCCAGCTATTTTCCTATCAAGCCTATCAAGTAATAACGGTAGCAATGCACAGGCTCCCACTGCCCACATATAGCTCCGATACAGGACGAAGCTCTCCTGAATGCGGATAGTAGATAACTCTGTCATAAACATCAGCCATGGAAATAATAAGGCAAATCCCAGCAATCCCAGCCTGCCGCGCCTAAATAATAGCCAGACAGCGACGCTTCCCCATGCCATAAAAGCGATGAATGCCACCAGATAGATTGACCAAAGCGATGTCGCAAAGGGCTCGCGCATATCAATCGACATCCAGTTCGGGTTCGGGAGTAGCCATAAGCCCGCATACTTGAAGAACAGCCAACCTTGCGTCAGCACACTCAATAGATAGCCCGGCTCACCCCCAACGAATTCAACTAGCATTTCTGGCGCATCGATCTCATAAGCCGAACCCAGCACCCCGCGCTTCGCAGCCACCACAAATAAAGCTACCAGCACTAGGCCTATTGTTGGCTTCCAGTGCTGCTTCAATTTTTGCGACCAGTCCTCATGCAGCACCACAGTCAGGGCCAATAGAATGGCTGGCAACATGATCGCGTGTTCCTTGCTGAACACCGCCAAGTAATAAAAACCTACACTCACCCACAGCCAAGGCGCGCGATCACGCTCGTTTCCCCGCATCCATGCCAGCATGGCAAGCAAGCTAAATAAGGTCGCCATGAGAATGGTGCGCTGCACCAGATAGCCGGCTGCGTAGACCGCCACGGGGTGCAGTGCAAAAAGCAACGCGGCACAGAACGCCCACACTTCAGGGGAAAATCTCGCAACAGAATTTAATTGAGGGTTCGCTTCATTTCCAATCGTTGATTCAACTTTTGAATCAGCGAGCGAAGCAAGCAATCTGCGTAAAAAGAAAAACAATGACAAGACGACCGCGCAATGCAACAGCATATTCTCAATACGAAAATGCAGCATGTCCAGCCCGAACAGCGCCTTGCCCCAAGTCAAAGACGCGTAGGGCAAAGAACGTAATTCGAATGGGCTATACCGATAATCATCTACGGGCTGATGGCCTTCATGGTTCACCATGAAAAATGACAAGTCATCAAAAACGATGGGGTTCCACAGAAAATTGCCATACAGGATACAAACTAACAAAATCAAAATCAGCGGCAACAAACTCCCTCTCAGATGAGTAGGTAGATATGAACCTAAGGCAAATTTTTTCATGGGTGTTTCGCCCTCAAAATAAAAAGAACCCCGTTTTTAGGCGGGGCTCTTAGCAAATCAACTAACTGATTACATTACTTACACAGGGTAGGATCGCATGTGCTGGTAGCTGTGTCCAGATCCCATTTCACACCTGCGGTGGTGGAGAAAGTTGGAACCAAAACATAGGTAGCGCCTGCACCCGCTGTTGAACCAGTGATCGTAGAAATGGCTTTAGCTGTAATGGTACCATCTGTTGTCGAAAGGTACGTCACGTATTTACCTACCACTGGCGTAGTAGTTTCAGTAGTGGCTCCTAATGTAGCTGGAACCCCATTCGTGCCTTGATCACAATCTGTGACACTGCTCAGATCAGATGCGCAAATCTCAACAGCAGTTTTAATGGCCTGTGTAGCTTGAATCACTTCAGTGAACTTGGCTTTCTTGGTGTAGTCGCTGTATGCAGGAATCGCTACAGCCGCCAAGATACCGATGATCGCAACAACGATCATCAACTCGATCAATGTAAAACCTTTTTGGATTTGCTTCATAGTTAAGCTCCTTTTAAGTATTAGGAAATTGCCTTTGCGGGCTACACACGAGGTGTGCGGGTGGATATTAGCAGGTTGCGTGCCAAGAAAAACCCCTATATTCATTGGGCATCACAATCGTTCTCAGCTCACAAGTGCCGCAGTTGCGCGGCATTTGTGACGTTTTTAGTCAGTCAGGGGATATATCCGGGTATCTTGGCTTCATCCACCAGATTGATCTGCTCTGGCGCCAAAAAGCGGTGTGCGTACTCCAAATAGACCTTTTCGCGCACAAACACGTCGAACAGGTCCGGATCGATGTGACCGCCTTCTTTGAATCTCCCCAATATCTCCAAAGATTCAGTCAGTGTCTTACCTACCTTATACGGCCTATCCTTGGCGGTCAGTGCCTCAAAGATATCGGCGATACCCATCAGCCTTGCTTGAACCGACATCTGGTCGCGCTTCAATCCATTCGGATAGCCGCGCCCATCCATGCGCTCGTGGTGGCCTCCTGCGTATTCAGGTACGCGACTGAGGTGATGCGGCCAAGGTAAAGACTCCAACATCTTGATGGTGACGACGATGTGATGGTTGATGATCTCGCGCTCGTTAGCAGTCAAGGTTCCAGCGCGAATTGAAAGGTTCTCGGTTTCTTCGGCGGTGAGAAAGTCGACATGCTCGCCCTGAACGTTCTGCCATTGATATCTAGCTATGCGCAGTACGCGCTCGACATCGGCGTCCTTCATCTTCTCGCCGCCAATGTTGCTTTTCCTCAAAAAATCCCGGTCTTCATCGAGTTGCTGTAGACGTGCCTGATACTGTGCTTCGGTCAACCGGCTTTCCAACCTCTCAATACGCGCATCCCGTTTAATCACCTCGAAGCGCGTGTCGACCAGATGGATACGATCGAAGATGGTCTGCAGTTTGGTGGCTTTATCTACCACGTGAACCGGCGTGGTGATCTTGCCGCAGTCATGCAACAGACCTGCGATCTTGAGCTCGTATCTATCCTTGTCGGTCAGGTTGAAATCCGCGAGCGCGCCGTTCTTGCTTCGGTTCGCCGCCTCGGCAAGGAGCATGGTCAACACAGGTACACGCTCACAATGACCTCCCGTGTAGGGGGATTTATCGTCAATGGCGGTATTGATGAGGCTGATAAAGGACTCGAACAGTTCCTCCAACTGCTGTATCAATCTTCGATTACTGATGGCGATAGCCGCCTGCGATGACAATGACTCCAACAATTGCTGGTCATCTTTGGTGAATTGTTTGACCTTGCTGCTTATTTCATCAATGGCGTTGATGAGCTGCACCACACCGATGATCTCACCATCATGATTGCGCATCGGAACAGCCAGAAAGGAACACGAGCGATAACCGGTCTTGATATCGAATTTTTTCGTACCCGAAAAATCGAAACCTTCAGCTTTGTAAGCATCCGGAATATTGACGGTCTCACCACTCAATGCCGCATGGCTAACCACCATCGCGTGGTTGGGTTTTCCATCAAGATAAAGTTGGATAGGATAGAACTTGATCGGCTCGCCGGAAGTGCCCCCCATACGGATGCCAAGCGAGTCGTTATGCAATATCTCAAAGGTAAGCTGTTTGTTGGCATCATCCAGCAGGTAAAGCGTTCCCGCATCTGCACGGGTGATCTTCTTTGCCGCATCCAAGATGCTCTCTAGCAAGCGATTGATGTCTCGCTCGCTGGACAATGATGCTCCGATGGAATTCAGTTCACTCAGACGATCAAGCAGACGCTCCAATGTTGCACGTTGCGTCGGTGGTTCTCCCTCTCGATCTCCAGTTATCTGCATAGGAAAGTCGCGCTACTTGATACAGACCGCGCGAACTTGGTGGATATCAGTAATACCAAGAAGTACCTTTTCCATACCGTCTTGTTTCAATGTACGCATACCTTCTTCCAAGGCGATTGCAAACAGCTCGGCGACACGCGCATGCTCTTGGATGGCCTTCTTCATAGGATCCGTACCGATCAGCAATTCATGCAAGCCGACTCGTCCACGATAACCCGTACCCGAGCATTTCTCACACCCGACCTTTTCGTACAAGGTGATCTGGCCCTTGTCATCCCCGAACAACTTAACCCATTCTGCGTACAACGCTTTGTATGCAGAGTTCGGATCATTCTTCCATGTTGCAGTAGTCATCAATTCACCTGCATATTCGGTGAGTAATGCCTTGATCTCATCTTGCGTCGCAACATGTGCCTTCTTGCAATCTTTGCACAGACGTTTGGCCAAACGTTGCGCCAAAATGCCCAGCAGGGCATCCGCAAAGTTGAAGGGGTCCATACCCATATCCAATAGGCGGTTGATGGATTCAGGTGCGCTATTGGTGTGCAAAGTGGCGAACACCAAGTGCCCCGTAAGAGACGCTTCGATACCGATGGATACGGTTTCCTTGTCGCGCATCTCACCCACCATGATCACGTCGGGGTCTGCACGCAAGAAAGCTCGCATGATGGTCGCGAAATCCAATCCGGCCTTCTTGTTGATCTGAACTTGGCGCAGCCCCTTCTGGGTGATTTCCACCGGGTCTTCCGCTGTCCATATCTTGGTGTCCGGGGTGTTGATGTGTTTCAGGATGGAGTGCAGCGTGGTGGTCTTACCTGAACCGGTCGGTCCGCACACAAAGAAAAGACCGTAGGGTTTGCTGACTGTCTTCTTGATCAACTCCAGATTACGATCCGAGAAGCCCATCTTATCCATCGGGATCGGGTCGCCCGATGCCAAGATACGCATCACCACATCTTCCACGCCCCCTTGTGAGGGGATCGTGGCCACACGCAACTCGATATCTAGTGGCCCATATTTCTTGAATTTGATCTTGCCGTCTTGCGGCTTACGCTTCTCCGAGATATCGAGATCACACATGATCTTCAAGCGAGTTACAAGAGCATTTCGATAGGTGGAAGGCACTTCGATGTAGCTCAACAACGAACCATCTTTGCGCAGGCGGATGCCCGTCTTACCTTTACCCGGCATCGGCTCGATGTGAATATCGGATGCGCCCATCTTGTAGGCATCCACAATGATCTTATTCACCAGCTTGACCAGCTCGTTATCCGCAGCAGCGCTGACATCATCTTGGCTTGCCGAACCGATGTCTTCCTCGTCGCCACCCAGCGAGGTCAGCAGATCATCCATCGACCCTAGGTCTTCAAAATTCCCGGTTACATCACCGCCACTGGATGCGGTACTGCCGCCACCGTAGAACAGATCAAGCGTGGCTTTGAATTCACGCAGAGTGCAGACTTTGTAGATCAGGCGATTCTTGGGGAAGATATTATTGACGACGCGCGATGCCTGTATCCGCTCCGGATCAGTGGTCAGGATAACGACGCCTTCAGGGGTGTCGTCGATAGGCACCCAATGGCTACTCTCAACATACTCGCGACGAAGATTGCGCAACAATTCGGAAGGCTTGATTCGATCAGCCTTGTGTGGTTCATACGGCACGCCGAAGAAACTCGATAGCGCCTTGCCTAGCGCTTCGGTCTTGACCTGAAACTCGTCCAGTAACACATCTTCGATATCGACACCTTTGCGGCGCGCCGTGCGCGTGGCCAGCTCGAACTCGGCCGCAGACATCACCGCATCAGAAACGAGATAATCGTATTTCGTCTTAACGGCACCTGCTTGTTGCTGACGTTGCCGCAAAGCCACAGCCAAGGTTTGCGCCAGCTCGCGCACCCCTTCTTCGACCATCGCGGGGAATGGCATACCCGCCTTGTTGTTGATGACTTGCATGACGCCGACCAAGTCACCGTTCTCTTCCATGACCGGGGCGACCAGCATCTGCTTGGTCCGATAACCCGTTCGCTTATCCACATCTTGCAGGAAGCGCAACGTCGTGCTGTGAACCGCGAGTTCTTGCTCGTCGTAAACATCCTTCAGGTTCAGCAATTTTTTATTGAAGGCGGCGTAGCCGGCGATACTCTGTTCTGCGATAGGAAGTTTCAGATCTTTAAACGAATTCAATCCCGTCTTTACTTTGGAGATGAGAGATGCTTTATCCTCACCAACAACGTAGATGGTCAAGCGATCGGCATTGAATAATTGGCAGATGTCTTTGCTGACATCAAGCATGATCTCGTCGATATTGCTGGTGGCATGGATCTTATTGGTTACATGGTTAAGATTCTTGGTGAACTCTAACCTGATGGTCATCTCGCCTGCGTTAGCTTGTACCGGACTATTCATTTCTCCCCCTGCCCCTACTGTTGTTGCGCCTTAGGCACAGACCACAAACCATTCTCTAAAACACAAACATCATATCCAGCTTGCGCCAAGATGAACGCCGCCGCTGCGCTGCGCCGACCACTCTGACAGTAAGCGATGTAAGGCGTCGCTTTGTTCAACACACCGATCGCATTGCGGATGTCATTCAACGGCACATTGATCGCGCCTGCCAATTTGTCATAGCGATATTCAGGAGGATGTCTCACATCCAGCCATATCGCTCCTTGTGCGACTTTCTGTTTGGCCTCAACAAAGCTGACACGGTGCAACAAAGGCTCTTTCATCAACTCCAAGAAATCCTGCTTCTTCAAACGGAGTAACACACCGTTGCTCTTCATGATCACGGTAGCGTTACGTTTGGTGTCGGAGATCAATGCCTCTTCACCGAACACATCGCCCGCTTTCAATTCGGCCAATACGAGATTGGCCCCACCCACCAAGCGCGTCACTTGGGCGCGACCGCTTTCTATCAAATAGTAGTAATCACCATCTTCTCCTTCGCGGATGATGGCGTCTTTCTCCCACACCCCGATGGCCTCGACCCGGCTGAGCAATTTACCGATATTCGCGGGAGGCAGATGCGCAAAGGGACCATGATTCAGATTCTCGGCACTGAACATGCCTGAGTTCAGCAACCTGCGAACAGCAGCCTCCGAACCCTCTTTATCAGTTGGCAACTTGGCATCTTCGTGATGGCCGAACTGATCCCATGTCACCATACGATCAAGCAGATCGTCATCCACCCTTAATAACTGCGCCCTGCTCAATGCCTTAGCAGAACGAATGTCTGGCTGGCGCTTCCCGATAGGATGGCGGGCCCATTCTGAATCTGCACGGATAACCATTTTGTTGCCATCGGCATACACAAATTCCATCTCCCCTCGCACCAGATAGACTGATTGCCCATGCAACGGGTTGGCCACAAATGGATCTTGCCCGGGGAGAACGGTCTCGACATTGCAATAATCCAACAACTCTCTAAGGCGTGCAGGGCTAAAACTAGAGATAGGCTCTAGTGCAGCAAGCACTCTGATGTCGATCATTTCATTCATGGAAGTCGTCTGCTCAAAATTCGAATTCTTGCCCGTTTTGTAAAATCTTAGGGGTGAATTTCTTCACCCGTTCTGCTATCTGCTTCATCGTCAACTCCACTTCGCCCGGCTTCAGATGTGTGACGAATATCTCGGGTTTCAATTTTAACTTGGCTAGCTCCTCAGCCAATAGACTGGGGCAAAGATGTTTCGAGAGGATCGCCAATTCTCTTTCAGCATCCGAAAAAGCCGTCTCAATGATCAAATATTTCAAGTTCTGGATGCTGTTGACCGCTTGCCAAAAAGCATCGCACGTCGTCGTGTCTCCACTGAACACCAAACTAGTAGCGCCGCTATCGATTTTGAAACCGACGGCTGGGACAACATGATTCACTGGCAACGCGGTAATGATGCGACCACCAACCACGACCGCTTCGCCCAACCGCATCTCTTCATAACTCATCACCGGTTGATGCATATTGGGGATAGCCGAAAAATCAGGCCATATCTCCCAATTGAAGATATGCTTCTTGAGGATGGCGATAGTCTCAGCTGTAGCGTGGATAAGTAAGGGCTTTTCGCGCATGAATCCCACACTATCGACAAGCAAAGGAAGGCACGCTATATGATCCAGATGTGAATGCGTGATGAAGATGTGGTCGATCATGCTCATCTCGGCCAAACTCAAATCACTCAATCCGGTCCCAGCATCGATGAGGACGTCATGGTCGAGCAAAAGCGAGGTTGTGCGGAAATTTCCGCCGATCCCGCCACTACACCCGAGCACTCTTAGCTTCATCGACATTTGGCTCACTTGGTCTTGAATGTGAATACACCATCCCAGTTCTCACCGGGAGGTTCTTTACGGAAATAGGCCACGCGCTCCGCATACACTTGATACAGCTTCGATTTTGGCGACATATTGCACAAACTCAATAGTTTCAACTCCGCTTTATCCCAATCCTGCTTGCGATATAAACGCACTGCTTGGTTGAAGATCTTGATCTCTTCTAGCACATCCTTGCCAACTTCATCGTGCAACCCAATCGGCTCAAAGATAGCGACTGGTTGCAATTTTCCCTTCACTCGCACCAGATCGACCTCTCGATATACGAATTCGGGAGCCTGCTCCTTAGTGTGTTCACCCACCAAAACACCCGCTCCATATTCCTTCGTGATCCCTTCCAAACGCGAGGCGAGATTAACCGCATCTCCCATCACCGTATAAGCGACACGAACCTCCGACCCCATGTTGCCGACGCTGACCCGGCCAGTATTGATGCCGACACCTATGTGTATCTCTGGCCAGCCACGCTCTTTGAAGTGCGGTTGCAACCTCTCCAATTCCATTTGCATCTCGATTCCCGCAAGTACTGCGTTGTGCGCATGTTCCGGCAAAGGGTTAGGCGCTCCCCAAAATGCCATGATGCAGTCACCCATGTATTTGTCTACTTTGCCGTGATGCTTAGAGATGACGTGCGACAAAGGGGTAAGGAACTCGTTCATCAACTGACTCAACTCCTTGGGATCAAGGCCTTCCGAGATCGTGGTGAAACCGCGCACATCGGAGAACAAAATGGTCATCTCTCGACTCTCGCCCTCCATCGACACCACTTGCTCCGGATGCTTGCTCATCTCGTCCACCAACTCGGTCGGAACGTACTTCCCGAACAGGTGCGTGATCTGCCGCTTAGAGCGCGATTCCACGAAGTAACCGAACGACATATTCAATGCGAATAGTGCCAAGATCATCAATATGCCTCCCGCCAACGGAAGTGCGATATCGCCGTATTCCCAAAGATATCGATTCAATACGATATCACCCATCATCGTAGCCAATGTAACCAGCATGCCACGCACGGGGCTCAACAAAGGCAAGATCACGCTCAATGCGATACCGATGAGCATCAACAGAACAACATTCGCCCCCAATACATACGGCGGACTTTGTTTGACGTTTTGATTCAGGATACCGCTGATCATATTGGCATGCACCTCGACCCCGGGGTAAACCTCGCCTACGGGAGTGCTTCGCATATCCATCAGCCCGGGCGCAGAAGTACCGACCAGCACTATCTTGTTCTGAAGACTTTCTAATGGAGTTTCACCGCGCAACACGGAAGCCGCAGAGATGTAATGGAACGTGCCCCTGCCACCACGGTACGGAACCAGAGCGCTGACTTGAGAATCGACGGGGATGACCATGTCTCCTTGAGCCGATTCCAACGACAGCCACTCCAAACCACCGTAATCCTTACTCTGTCCTGTCGCAAATCCGGGCACTAATTTGGGAGAACCCAACACCGTGCGCACCATCGCCAAAGAAAGTGATTCGTAATAAGCGCCGTCATGTTCGACGATCATCGGAATGCGGCGAACTACACCATCAAAATCAACCACTGGATTGAAGTGACCCGCTGTTGCGGCATTCGCCTGCAGCTCAGCCAAATTCGCACCATAACTATCCCAACCCAGAAATTCGATGGTACGACCTTTGAACGCTCCCGCAGTAAAGACCGGGGGAGGCAATGCACCCGATTTACTTGGAGATGCACCCTTCTCGCTGTTGCTGAAGTAATACCCCAGAACGATATTACGTTGCTTGAGCTTGTCCGCGAACAAAGCATCGTATTCAAGCACCGGCCTGATCTGATTCAACACAGATTGGAACTGCGCTACATCCTTGAACTGTTTACGCCCCAGTTCCTGCAAGACATTTAGCCCCGAGCTGTTATCTTTCTCGGCGAACACGACGTCGAAGCCGACAGCAGCGATTTTGTAGTGATCGAACAGCTCATCCATCAGGGTGGCCATCTTGTCTCTACCCCACGGCCACCTTCCTTCTTGCCTCAAACTCTTCTCATCGATATCGAGAATGACGATACGATCATCTGACGTGTTCGGCAGCGTCATCCGCATCCGATAGTCATACAACTTGGCATCAGTGAATTGAACGAAACCAAGTCCGTAGAACTTGGCCGCATCGCCCAGGAAGACGAGCATGACGAGCAATCCCAAGCCAACGAGCAGTGCATGCTTTCTCATGTACCGCTCTCTTTGCTAGCAGAAAGAATCGCCCGCCTAGAGATCACTTTAGGTCTCCTTGATCAGGTCTTTAAGTAAAACTCCATCTTGACCCCGGCGAGTTCGATGATGTCATGATCTTTCAATTGGTGAGGTTGCTCGCCCACCGACGCACCATTCACCAACGGGAAGCTAGCACCCTCAACATGGGTGATGAAATATCCATGCGGGCGGCGAGCCAACACGGCGACTTGCACGCCAGGCTTGCCAAGTGTGGTCAGATTCTTGCTGAGTTCCAACTCACGTCCCAAGTTGGGGCCATTCAATATCTGGATGATTGCTACCGGTGTTTGCCCTGCCGGCACTGCCACAGGCGTGGGTGCGACATCAACCTTGGGAGCCGTAGTATTGAACTGTGTGGTCGATTCGTGTTTGGCCGCAACACCTACACCACCCTGAGTCTGATTGAACCCATCTTCTGGCTTGGCTTGTTTGACTGGCGCACGCAACACCATGGTCTTCTCAAAATCGGCCGAAGAAGTCTGCGTTGGTTGGTCATTCAGATATTTGAGTTTGTACTTGCCTATCTCGATAACGTCGCTGTTCTGCAGGAAGTGTTTCTGCGTCGGCGCACCATTGACGACCGAACCATTAGTACTCCCCAGATCCTCAAAGAAGGAATCATTCAAGATGGTAATGACAGCAGCATGCTCGCTACTCACCGCCAGATTGTCGATGGCAATGTCATTGTGCGGCTTGCGACCGATGGTGGTGCGCTCTTTGGTGAGCGGGTATTCCTTGATCACCACTCCATCCATGCTGAGTATCAATTTTGCCGTCATATCATTCCCCTAATCACTTTCAACCAGATCAATTCTTGAACCAAGATTTCAGTTTCGCCCACCAACCGCTCGGAGTCGCATAACTGCCCTTCACTTTAACCAAAATGACTGACACATTGTCACGCCCACCATTGTCATTGGCTTGTTCGATGAGTTGTGTGGCAGCCAGCGAGAGGTTGCCTTGCAACATCTGCAAGGTCGCGCCGATATCCTCATCTTCCACCATATCGTTCAGCCCGTCAGAACAGAACAAGTAGATGTCGCCCACTTCCACATCATACAAATGCACTTCAGGAAGCACATCAGCCTCGATACCGACGGCACGTGTCACCAGATTCTTGTTCTTGGACAACTTCGCCAGTTCCTTGCTGATGATTCCGCTGTCGATCTGCTCTTGCAACAAGGAATGGTCACGCGTGATTGTCTCGAACACTTCGCCGCGCAATCGATACATACGCGAATCACCCACGTGAGCGACCGCAATCCGATCATCGTAGAACAAACCCGTGACGATGGTCGTCCCCATGCCAGCGTACTGCGGCTGACTTTGTGCCGCATTAAAGATGGAGAGGTTGGCTTTTTTCACGTTGTCACGCAACACAGCCACACCCACGTCGTCTCCCGACTCCGCATCTTTCTGTTCAGGGCCGATTTCTTCCAAACGATGCCTGACTTCGCTCGCCAGCACCGAGACAGCGATACCGCTGGCGACCTCGCCTGCGTTATAGCCGCCCATGCCATCAGCCAGGACGACCAAGCCATACGCGGCATCAAAAGTCACGCTATCTTCATTGTGAGAGCGCACCATACCCGGATTGGTTTGGCTTACGATCTCCAGTGCTTCATTTACATTCACGCCGACACCTCACCCTTGATGGTTCACTGCAGACTTGCCGCACATTGGCGAATCGCTTCCGCCATCGCAGCACCACTTTCAAAACGTTCTTCGACTTTTTTTGCCAATGCTTTGTTGATGATAGCGACCACGCAGGGCGGCACATTGGGATTGATCTTCAAGATGTCCGTATGCGGCTCGTTGGCGATCTTGAACATCAATTGCGCCATCGAATCACCCTCGAAAGGAAGCTTACCACACACCAATTGATAGAGACTGACGCCCAAGGAGAACAAATCGGAATGCCCTTCGATCTTAGCACCCGACAATTGCTCGGGCGACATGAAGGAAGGCGTACCCAGCACCATACCGGTCTTCGTCTTGCTTGAATCGGTGATGCGCGCGATACCGAAGTCAGTCACCTTAGCGGTATCGCTTTCCAGGTCATACATGATGTTGGCGGGTTTGATGTCGCGGTGCACCACATTCAATCCATGCGCATACCCCAAGGCATCAGCCACACGCGCCACGATGCTCAAGACTTTAGGCAAGGGCAACAAATTATCCGGCTTGGAATAGACCACCAAATCTTTGCCTTTGAGGAACTCCATGGCGATATAAGCCAGATCGTGCTCTTCGCCCGCATCGTACATCGTCACGATGTTCGGATGATTCAAACGACCCGCGGTCTCCGCTTCGCGGAAGAAGCGTGCCTTCACGTCCTCCAACTCATCTGCCTCAAACTCTTGCGACAAAGCCATCGTCTTGATAGCCACCACACGGCTGATCTTTGGATCTTTACCGAGGTAGACCACGCCCATTGCGCCTTTGCCCAATTCTTTCTCGATCTGATAACGCCCCAGCATCGGCTTGGTAAGTCCGCCTTGCTCCAACTTCATCGTACTTTCATTACCGCGACCAGATGAGCCGCCGAGGATAATGGTCTCCGACATGGCTTTGGATTGTGCCGTGCGTGCTTTCAAGTCGCGGAAATTCGGGTTGTGATCGGCCATGTATTTGAAAACCGACTCCGCCTTGTTGAACTGGCGCTTGCGCTCGAAGTCGAGTCCCAAGTTGTACAACACGTCCATCAAACTATCGTCCAGCGGCACTTTGCGGAACTTGTCGAAAGCCATGTCAAGTTGCCCCTGCCCCTGGAAAGCCAGACCCAGCATGCGATTACTTTCAGCAGAGTCCGCATCAGATTTTTCTTTGCCCTTCTCCGTCATCAGGAAGCGCTTAGTCGTCAACAACAAGTGACCGACCAACAACAGAGCGGCGGGCAACATCAACTGTAGCCACATCGCCTGCGTCGTCATCAACACAAAATGGATCGCAAGCAAAGCCACAAACATCCCGCCCGTGATGGCAGCACCAAGCCCAGCGCTCAGCCGTGGCAACAACAAGATCAGATAGAGCGCCACCAACAAGAACACCCCTATCTCCGCCCATACACCCCAGCTTGGTACGACGAAGAAGTCTTGCTTCAAGATGCTCGACACGGAATGCGCCAAGGTAAGCACCGGCGGCGTCGCGGCAGAAATCGGCGTGACTTGAGCTGCGCCGACACCTGCGGCTGTGGCGCCAATCAATACGATTTTGTCGCGATATTTATCAGCGGGGATCTTGCCGGTGAGCACGTCGTAGAAAGAGTCGACTTGGAAAGCCGGATGACCATCTCGATCAGCATAGAAGTAAGTATGCATGCGCAATGCAGGATCGGTAGCGATGCTCAGATTACCCAATTTGACGCCTTCACCCAACGTGACCTGGATGTCTTTAGGTTCAAGATTCAAACTCTTTGCGGCGATCATCAGCGATAGCGAAGGGTAGTATTGGTCGTAGTAACCGACCACCAGCGGCTCGGTGCGGATACCGCCATCCACATCAGGCGTTGCGTTCAAATGTCCGATCGCCAGCGCAGTCTGTCCCAAGACGGGGATAGGCACCAGTGCTGCTAGCGCAGGAACAGGAAAAGCTGAATCTGCCCCACCTTGCACATTGACGAGATTGTTCTTCAACACATAGTCTGGCAAGGGCGCGTCAGGATTTCCCTGGGGCTCACCCAACTCGAAATACAAACCCAGCAAGACGTTGTTGACCTTGGCCATGCTCTCGGCAAGCTTCTGATCGTTGTCCAGATGTGACAACGCATCTTGCATCAAACCCTGTAATTCCTGCCACTCCGCAGGATTGGTCTTCTGCAAAGAGGTCTTTTCCAGGACGCTTGCGATATTTAAGATGTAATCCAAGCCGGAGTCGACTTGCGGTTCAAAGAAGAGTGCGGTGTGACCCACAACCTTGGCATTACCTGTGGCCAAGACATCCAGCATTTGAGCTTGTATCTCGCGCGGCCAAGGCCAACGACCCAGATTGGCGATACTCTCGTCATCGATGGCGATGATTGCGATTTTGTCGCTCGCAACGCGAGACGACGCCAACACACCCCAGTCATAAGCTTTGCGCTCAAGACTTTGAATCACATCGGTGCCAGCGCTGAATAAGAACACCAAGGCCACCAGCACGCCGGTGAACCAGTCCGCTTTAAAAAACGATATTTTTTTCATAGTAACCCTGCCCGATTTTGCATTTTCCCTGAGCTTGCCGGGAGGATACTAAAACAATTTTCAATTCCAAACCATACCTGATTGATTTATCAGGAATTTGAAACTGAATCAGCGGGCGATGGTGACAGGAATCTTGGACATCTGGGCGACTTTACTGGTGACCGAACCTAGTAGAAGTTTAGCCAGACTTTCCTCACCCTGCGCACCGATGATGATCTGATCGACCTTTTGCTCTTCGGCGTACTGCACGATCGCCTCTGCCGGGCGTCCGATGCTGATGTGGTATTGATACGCAAGATTGGCCTCATCCAAGATGGCACGCGCCTTTTCCAAAGCTGCCGCGCCTTGCTCACGATAGTAATCGTTGATCGTCTCTTGGTTGATGAACAACTTCACGTTACCTGCCGCCACATTCCACTGCACGTTCAACAACAGCAACTGTGGCGCTTGCTTCATCTGAGCCGATAGCGCGACAGCGTTTTTCACCGCACACAAACCATTCTCAGAACCATCTACCGGGATCAATATTTTCATCGCATTTTCCTTATTCAATCTGCTTTCACGTGCTCATCCACTAAATCTATCGCTTTTGCACTTCTCAACTTTCTAAGCGTCAACCATTTACCGATAGCCAGCACTAGAACTGCGCAAACAGCCGGAACGATCCAATGCAACAGATGCTGCGCATCCATCAATGGCTTGAACAACGCTTCCGTCACCAACATCTCACCAGCAACGAAACCCAACAATGCGCCGCCCCCCATAATAATGAAAGGGAAGCGATCGATGAGCTTCAACACCAACTGACTGCTCCAAGCGATGAGCGGGATACTGATAAGTAGGCCGAACACCAGCAAAGCGACATTACCTTTGGCAGCGGCAGCCACACCTAGCACGTTATCCAGACTCATCACAAAGTCAGCAATGATGATGGTCTTCACTGCAGCCAATAATTGTGTCTCGGCCTTGATGTTACCTTCACTATGGCCTTCATCTTCCGGCAGGATCAGCTTGATACCGATCCAGATCAGCAGGAATGCACCGACCAATTTTAGGTAAGGTAGAGACAGCAGGCTGACCGCAAAGAAGGTGAGCACGATGCGCAGACCGATCGCCCCACCCACGCCATACATGATGCCCTTACGACGTTGAGCCTCCGGCAAGTTCCTACATGCCAAAGCGATGACCACCGCGTTATCTCCCGACAACAGCAAGTCGATCATGATGATCTTGAAAACATCCACCCAGAATCCCGGTGCTGAAAACATTTCTAACATCAAATTACCCCTTCAATATCTTTTGCATAGTGCGCCCCATCTCCGCCGGATTGCGTGTGATGTAGATACCGCTCTCTTCCATCACAGCCAACTTTTCATTTGCACCACCCTGACCACCGGAGATGATGGCGCCCGCATGGCCCATGCGCTTCCCAGGAGGCGCGGTGACGCCGGCGATGAATCCCACTACCGGCTTCTTCATGTTGTCCTTGATCCAGCGCGCGCACTCTTCTTCGTCGCTACCACCGATCTCTCCCACCATGATGACTGCATCCGTCTCTGGATCGTCATTGAACAGTCGCATCACGTCGATATGCTTCAACCCGTTGATGGGGTCACCGCCGATACCAACACAAGAAGATTGCCCCATACCTAAGGCAGAGAGCTGACCGACCGCCTCATACGTCAACGTGCCCGAGCGCGATACCACACCGATGCGCCCCTTCTTATGGATATGCCCTGGCATGATGCCGATCTTGATCTCATCTGGCGTGATGAGGCCTGGGCAGTTCGGCCCGATGAGGATGGTCTTCTTGCCTTGCATCTTGTAGCGCGTCTTCACCATGTCATGCACGGGGATGCCCTCGGTGATGCAGATGACCAGATCGAGATCAGCTTCCACCGCTTCGTCAATCGCAGCCGCCGCGCCTGATGGCGGAACGTAAATCACTGACACTGTCGCACCCGTGGCCTTCTTCGCATCCTGCACGCTGGCATAAACGGGGATGCCTTCGAAATCCTCGCCCGCCTTTTTAGGGTTCACCCCCGCCACAAAACAGTTCGCACCATTCGCGTAGCTCTTGCAATGAAAGGTGTGGAACTGACCAACCTTACCCGTCATTCCCTGGGTAATGACCTTCGTATCTTTATTGATGAGGATGCTCATTTTTGACCCCCCGCTGCTGCAACCACTTTCTGCGCCGCGTCTGCCATATCGTTACCCGAGATGATGGGCAGGCCGGACTCTGCCAATATCTTCTTGCCCAGTTCCACGTTCGTGCCTTCCAGACGCACGACCAATGGCACCTTGAGGCTCACTTCACGCGCCGCCGCCACCACTCCCTCAGCGATGACATCGCACTTCATGATGCCGCCGAAGATGTTGACGAGAATGGCTTTGAGGTTGGGGTTCTTCAGCATCAGCTTGAATGCCTCGGTGACCTTCTCCTTGTTCGCTCCGCCGCCCACATCGAGGAAGTTGGCTGGACTGCCACCGTACAACTTGATGATGTCCATCGTTGCCATTGCCAAGCCCGCCCCATTCACTAGGCAGCCGATGTTGCCGTCGAGTTGGATGTAAGCAAGGTCGAACTTCGACGCCTCGATCTCGGCTGGATCCTCTTCATCCAAGTCACGCATCGCCACGATCTCAGGGTGACGATACAGCGCGTTGGAATCGAAATTGAATTTGGCATCGAGCGCGATGGCGTGGTTGTCTGCCGTGATGACCAAGGGATTGATCTCCGCCAGCATCGCATCCTTTTCTACGAAGGCACGATACAGACCTTGCAGTATCTGCACCGCTTCGACATTCGCCGCATCGGGAACACCAATGGCACGCGCCACACGTGATGCCTCTGCTGCATCCAATCCTGTTACGGGATCGATGCGTACCGTATGAATTTTTTCAGGGTGATGTTTGGCGACCTCTTCGATCTCCATACCGCCTTCGCTAGAAGCCAACAGCGCGACACGTTGTGACACACGATCAACCACCATACCCACATAAAGTTCTTTGGCGATCTGCGCGCCCTCTTCGATGAGTAGGCGACGTACCACTTGACCTTCGGGGCCAGTCTGATGGGTGATCAGATGCATGCCCAAAATTTGGCTCGCATACAACTTCACTTCATCCAGTGATTTCGCCACCTTCACGCCGCCGCCTTTGCCGCGACCGCCTGCATGAATTTGCGCCTTCACCACCCACACTTTTCCGCCCAACTTCTGTGCTGCTGCAACGGCCTCATCAACACTAAAACACGCCACACCGCGCGGCGTCGGCACGCCGAACTCGCGCAAAATCTCTTTACCTTGGTACTCGTGGATCTTCATGATTTGCCCCAAAAAAGGATGGTGTGGAATTTACCAGACTGCTAATGAAAGCGCCCTAGCTAAATGCAAAAAGGCCATCGGATCGTATCGATGGCCTCGTACCTGAACTCAAGCTTACAAATTAGAAGTCCCAGCGCACCCCAGCCGAGGTGAAGAATCGCAACGTCGAGGTGTTGACCTGAGTGCCAGAATTCTTGGTGCTTTCAATTCCGCCATCCACATCGAATGTCCACTGATCTTTAAGGCGATATGAGCCGCGCACCATCGGTGAAGTACGCGTCGTCACGCCCCCGAACTGGTCGGTCTGACGATAAATCTGCATCGACGTATCCATCATCCAACCGCTGTTGAAGCCGGTATGGTTGTACAGGAATATGGAATATCCATTTACAGCACTACTTGTAGAAAAGGTCGTGCTGGCAGACCAGATATCACCTTCCATATAGAGGCTGCTACCAATGATTTGACCCGTGACACTCTTTTCTGCACCACGGCTGGCAGTGGCCGGCAAAATACCCTGCCCAGTGGTCGTCCCACTTGCCGGCAACCCAGAGGTGTTTGACACCCGCACATCGCCACCGATTTGGAATTTCTGAGCGAACGGCATCGTCGCCCCCAGCTGCGCCATGTTAGAGGTGGCAGTACGATCCAACGCAAGCTGACGCAAGCTGCTTGCCGACATCGTCTGCAATAGGTCACTCACGTTAGAAGTCGTTGCGCCATTCAAGGCGTTGCGAATACTCAATGATGGCGTGCGACGATGATCCAACATGAAGTTCAGATTGATACCCGGCAGACCCTGCGTCCCCATGATTTGCGCCGAGTTCAACGCCTTGAAATTGGCGTCGTAGTCAACCATGGCGAACGCCGTGGTCTTGTCTTGGAAGTAACGCCACTCGGTACCGACCGCACGGCGATCCAACACACTACCGACGCTTTGATTGATGCCATAGAAAGAGAAATCACCCATATCGGCACTGGCGCCGAAGAACGTCGGTGTGGTGCCCTGTGAATAATCCGCCAATGCGCCCGCAACCGCATTCACACGCAACTGCTGCGCATCGCCATACGATCCAGCGACACCGTCAAAACGCCCCATCACCCCACCACCATAGGCAGACTGACGGCCCACACGCAGCATGTAATCCTGCTTACGACTCTTGACCTCGCCATACATCGCAGTCAAACGATTCTGATTCGATTTGTTCGATAAGAAATTGAGCGTGTTATTGCCACGGAACACCAAACGTCCATCGTAGTCGTCACTCACATAACGCCCCACCACATCTTCCGTGGTGATCATCATGTTCTGGTCGGTCAGCTTGAGCGTGGTCGTCTCTGGCGCATT
This sequence comes from Gallionellaceae bacterium, assembly GCA_006218055.1. Lineage (GTDB taxonomy): Bacteria > Pseudomonadota > Gammaproteobacteria > Burkholderiales > Gallionellaceae > Sideroxyarcus. The sequence goes on along the minus strand of VBWD01000005.1, from coordinate 9,244 downwards.
GTTGAATGTCTGCGTCGAATCGATGGTGCTATGGCCGAAGTAATAATGCGACGAGACGCTACCGAATGTCATGAACGTGGCTTCGCGCTTCTTCTCAGTCGCCTCGACGATACCATCTGCCTCCTTCGTTCCAGCCAAAGCCGCCAAGCGTTGCATCACGCGCGGCACGCCTTCGCTTTGTGGATACAGGTTCAGATACAAGTCATATTCCGTCTTTGCCTTGTCGAACTGACCTGCACGTTGACGCGCCACCCCCACCCACTCCTGCCCGCCTTCCGTATAGTCATTGGGTGGCAACATCAAGAGCTTGTTGAACGCCTCCACCGCGGCTTCATTATTCTTGACCGCCAACGCATCTCGACCTTGCACCATCAGCGCACGCGCTTGTTTGTTATTCTCAAATAGGTTCGTCTCTTCAGGCGTCAACACCTTACCTGCCGGGATAACCGCTTCAGGCGCAATAGCTGGCAACAAAGGCAAAGCCACTGGGGTTTCTTGCTGCCTATCCGGGCGGATAGTGATCAAAAAGCTGCGGTTGTCTTTGCCTGCCGTCACCGTAAAATCCGCATCGCGGGAAAACTCGATCACCAGTTTCGGCTTGGCCTTTTGGTCACGTGTAGTAACAGTGAAGCCAGGGATCAAACCAGAAGGTGGCGATTTGCGAACTTCGTTATCAGCCCACACTTCGTCAGCAGGCGCGCCCTGCCCACGTTCGTAAAATATCTCCAGCGTGTTGCCGCTGTTCTGAGGAAAGTGACGCAGATACTGAACAGGTGACGTCATACGAATGGTAGCCACGATTCCATCTGTCTTGTATTCCAAGCCCACATCATCTAAAGGCAAGGCATTGGCAATGCCACTTCCGGCTCCTATCAACACGCATACACCAAGAAACAATCGATTCAGGATTGAAATCATTCTCTACTCCCAACAACCTTCGTTATATTTATTCGGATATAAAATCCTGCCGCGCAAGTCAGCACTCGCGCGGCAATCTGAACACCTTAATCCCAATTGACGTACGCAGTACCTCGGCTACCCGCAGGTGCATGACACCCAGATTTGGAGCAATCATCGCCCGACCTCATTCCCTCGTGGCCTATAGATTTTTTATCCATATTCCCAAGATAGCTTGTGCCGCCACTCAAGTGGCAAGTCGTACATACGCTAGATACGTAGGCATGTAGCGTCGCCCCTTTTTTGATTCCAGCGCTCGAATGACACGAGTTGCAAGTGCCTGATGTATATGGGATGTGATTCGCCGGCTTGCCCCCCAAGGCCGGCGACCAAGATACAGCTGTATAGTGGCATTGATCACACTCTTCGGTAGTTGCTACGTGCCCCGCATTCTTTCCGGTGGCCTGCGTACCATTATGACAACTAGAACACAGTGCGCCCGTATTGTGCTTGAAGCGGTTTGGATACCAACCCGTATACAGGTGGCATGAATCGCACTCAAGCGTTCCCTTCAATGCAGGTGCTACATGGCCCACTGGTTTACGATTGGGTGTACTCACCTCAGGGCTGCTTACATGGCAACTCGAGCAAACTCCCGTCGCCCCGGTATGATTCCAACTAGCCGGCAACCAAGAAGAAGATCGATGGCAACTATCACAAGATTTACTCGCTTTATTGCCCACATTGTGTGTCGAAGGTTTTGCGAACGATAGGCGACCATTATGGCAAGTTGCGCATTGCCCTGTTTGCGCATTCCCGTGATTGAATCTGGCACCCAACCATGTCGCCGTATTGAAGTGGCAATTCTCGCAAGGCGCATCCGTCACGATGTGTGTATTCGATTTGGGTGTCGCGATGATGCGCTTGCCTGTAGCGTGGCAACCGTCACACGCTCTGGGGGTGCCTTTGAACACCCCGCCTATGTGACATGTCTCACAGGCAGCGACAGCGTGCCCGCCCGAGAGGATGAAGCCGGTGGTCATGTGGTTGAAATCTCGCCCTCCCATTTGCGCGGCGGCAAATGCTTGCATCGAGAACACCGTTAGCGCTACGGCAAGCAAACTACCCAATACTCGTCCCAGTCGTTTCATGATCCACCTCCGTTAGTTGATGCTGCACTTCACTTACGTTTCTTCACTTCATCCTTCTTGCTTGGTACCTCTACGCCCATCTTGATCTGCTTCCAATCGTTACCTTCGTGGCAGCGGTCGCAACGATCGCCGAAATTGCCGTTGTGTACGTCATCTCGATCATGGCAACTACCGCATGCCGTCGACGCCACTACTTTCTTATCCATGGGCTTGGCGTGGCAGGCATAACACTTGTTTGCGCCTTTTTTGTGCGGACCATCCAGCTTGAAATTGGTCTTGTCATGGTTGAAGTCCCAAGCTTCCCACGCACGCGTAGAGTGGCAAACCTGACATTCGGTTCCTAGACGCCGTTTGTGCACGTCATCTTTTTCATGACATGACCAGCAATCCGACTTCGCATCTTTGAAGGTTGGCGCGAGGTGGCACTTCTTACACGCCACGATGCCGTGCTTACCCAGCAAGGGGAAGGTGGACATGCGGTTGTGGTTGAACTTGTCAGCCTTGTTCCAAGAATCTTCTACGTGGCAGGTCTCGCACTTCTTACCTTCCTGACCTTTGTGCTTGTCGTCTTTTTCGTGACACGAGAAGCAGTCCATCGCCAACTTGTCTTTGACCAGATCGCCCTTGTGGCAGGCAGTACACTTCAGCGGCGGAGACTTGTGCTTGCCGAGAAGCGGGAATTTGGTCTTCTTGTCGTGATCGAAGACGGATTTCTTCCAATCGTTCTCGTCGTGGCAAGTCTCGCACTTGACGCCGAATTTACCCTTATGCGACTTGTCGTCGTCTTTCTTGTGGCAAGAGATACAGGTCATCTCTAGCTTGTCTTTGTACAAGTCACCCTTATGGCAGGCGGTACATTTCAGTGGTTTAGGCGATATGTGTTTGCCGAGCAACGCGAATTGGGTCTTCTTGTCGTGATCGAAGATGTTTTCTTTCCAGTCTTTCTCGTTGTGGCAGGTCTCGCACTTGGGACCGAATTTCCCTTTGTGAGCCTTGTCGTCATCCTTCTTGTGACAGGAAGCGCACAGCATAGGCGTGTCTTTGAATTTATTGTTTGCATGACATTTCGCGCACTTCACCTCTTCGTGCTTGCCCAACAATTTGAACTTGGTCTTGTCGTGATCGAAGTTGGATACCTTCCAATCCTTGGCGGTATGACAACTCTCGCACTTGTCTCCCAATTTACCTTTGTGTGCCTTGTCGTCATCTTTCTTATGGCAACCCACACAAGTCTTGGGCACGCCCTTGTACTTATGTTCGATGTGGCACTTCAGGCATTTCACTTCGATGTGTTTGCCCAACAACTTGAATTCGGTCTTGTCGTGTTCGAAGCTGGTGGTCTTCCAATCTTTGTCTGTGTGACACTTGGCGCAGTCCTTACCTAGCTTGCCCTTGTGCGCTTTCTCGTCATCCTTCTCATGGCAGGTGTGACACACGCCAGGTGCCTCGCTGAACTTCTTACCCGCTTTATGGCAACTCTCGCACTTGACCTTCTCGCCCAAATGGCCGCCCTTCAGCACGAAGTCGGTGAGCTTGTGGTCGAATTGCTTGTGATCGAATTCCGCCGCTTTGAAGTCGCGGCCTTTATGCTCGGCATGGCACTCTTTACATTCCTTGCTGGTGTCGATACGACCGTGATGGCCTTTCTTATCGCTGACATCCTTGCTCACATCCTTATGACAATCCATACACAACTGCGATTGCGCCTTCTTGTCGAACTTCTTGTGGCACAACTCACACTTTTCTTCTTCTTTGACGTGACCTTTGATGACGTCACCAGGCATCAAGAGTTTGTTCGCCTGCGCTTGTAGCGGCAGTGCGAACAGGAAGCAGGCTAATGTGAGGGTGCGTAAGAACATCGACATTTTTCTAATCTTTATGTTGGTCGTTTAGAAAGCGTGTACGGCGTACACGTGATAGAAAGCACTGAACACCATCATATAGACCAGCGGGATATGGAAGATATGCCACCACGAGAACAAACGCTCATAGGTGTGGAACTGTGCGGCATCGCGAACTGCACGTAGGTAATTGGTCAACTTTTCGCGATATTCCAAACGCATCGTCTCCATCCCCGACATCTGCTGGGTCTTGAAGTGATGTTCAACTGCTTGCTTCTGCATCGCCTCGTTCAACTCCTTTTGCAATGAGCGAGAGAGGGAAGAAGCCTCGATGCCAACTTTCAAGAAATTGATAAAACCGTAGCCAGTTTCTGCACCCACTTTTTCAGCACGCTCACGATAATCGCCAAGCGCCTTTTCCACATTCGGCGCGAAGCTGAACATGGACTTCACATCGCCCGTCTGCTCCATCTCGGCATGCAACTCTTTCACTGTTGCTTGGCGACCATACAAGCCGTGGTGGATCTTGGTGTAGAAGAAACGGCCAAAGGTGCCGCTACCCGACACCAGCAACATGCAGTACATCGCCACCGCCGCATTCATCGAGCCTTGGGGGTGAATGAACGGGATGTAAACGTGATAGGTGGAATGGAACAGGATGAACAGCGGCCCCATGATGCCCAATACCATGTGCCATTTGAACCAAGTGGGAAGGAAACCCAAATTGCTGATTACCCCCCAACGCTTGCGCAAGGGATAGAGCAAGAGCAACAACATCATGATGCCGCCGGCCAACCCCAAGTTGTAACCAAAATCGAATAGCTCTTCGCCTGGGGTATACAACTTCTGCGGATACACCACAAAAAAACCGCCAAACGTGATGATGCCCACGATGCCGATGAAGATGAGCCAGTTGCGGTGTTCGGATTGGTTCTTTGCTTTCATTTTTTATATTTGATGAATCTTATTTATGTGGTGCGAATTGTAATATATGAGTCGTCGAATTGTGTTCTGTTTGCCAGCCACTTAGAATGCCGCGCACTGCGACAAACGAGTTTTTTGGAAGTTCAAAATATGCCTCTTGATATTGCAACTTATTTTCAATAGCGACATCTCACCGTTGATTCAATAAGGTTTTATTATTACCCCTTTTATTCATAGGCTCACCATCATGGACATCGCAATCTACCTCATACCGTTGGTCGTCATCTTGTTCATCTACCTGAACGGTAGGCGCAAGCACGAAAATGATTCCGTCGGCCAAATGAAAGAGGCTATCGCGCAGGGGCTCACCGAACCATCTTCCCTGCACCCGGTCATTGACCCTGTTCTTTGTTTGGGTTCAGGCAGTTGCATCAAAGCCTGCCCTGAAGAAGCGCTGGGAATGATCAAGGGCAAGGCCGTACTCATCAATCCGACCTTATGTATCGGCCATGGAGCGTGTGCCGCATCCTGTCCGCAGGACGCCATCACACTGGTGTTCGGCACAGAGAAGCGCGGCATGGACATTCCGCAGGTCGACCCACATTTTGAGACCAACGTAAAAGGTATCTTCATTGCGGGTGAACTCGGCGGCATGGGACTGATTCGCAAATCAGCGACCCAAGGTGCGCAAGCTGCCGCATCCATCGCCAAACTAAAAGGCAGCGACAATGCCTATGATGTCGTCATCGTCGGCACCGGCCCCGCAGGATTGGGCGCGACATTGGGCGCGATGGAAAATAAGCTGCGCTACGTGACGCTTGAACAGGAAACCTCTCTGGGCGGCGCGATCTTCCAGTATCCACGCAACAAGGTGGCGATGACCGCCCCCGTCAAACTGCCCCTCATCGGTGAGATGCATTTCAAAGAAGTCAGCAAAGAAAAGTTGCTCGAGTTCTGGGCCGACATCATCAGGAAGACGGGCATGAAGCTCAATTTCGAAGAACGCATGGAGACCATCACCAAAACGGACAAAGGCTTCATCGTCAAGACATCCAAGGGATCATATGAAACCCGCACGGTATTGCTCGCCATTGGTCGTCGCGGCACACCGCGCAAGCTGGGCTGCCCTGGAGAAGAACAATCCAAAGTGGTCTATCGCCTCATCGACCCCGAGCAATATCGCAACATGCATGTGGTGGTGGTGGGTGGCGGCGACAGTGCGCTGGAAGCTGCGATGTCTATCGCTGAAGAGCCGGGCACAACAGTGACCTTGTCTGCACGCGGCGAAGATTTCGGCAAATCCTTCGGTATGGCCAAACCGAAAAATCGCGACAAATTGAAAGCGATGTCCGATGCTGGCAAATTGAAAATCATGCTGAAGTCCGGCGTCAAGCAGATCAACAAAGACACCATCGTGATGAAACACGGCGATGAAGAGGTCGAGATCCAAAATGATGGCGTCATCGTATGTGCGGGCGGTTTGTTACCGACGCCATTCTTGAAAGAAATAGGTGTGCTAGTCGAAGCAAAGTTCGGGACGACATAAGCACTTCGAAAAAATAAAAAGACCTGCAAGTGAATGCAGGTCTTTTTTATTGGTGCGCCCGACGCGATCAATGTGGGCACTGGGAACAAGTTGCAGCTGTCCTCTGGCTGTCTAATATTTCAGCGAACAGCGCTCCGCAGGATGTCAGCAAAGATTCAGCTTAAGTTGTCATGGCGCGGCAGTCTCTCTCGATAGTCTAGCCACTGGCTGGTATGGATATTGCGAACTTGGGACTCTTTTCTTGTAAGAGTTTTGTGGGGATTGCCACAAAAGAATTGTCTCAAGCCAACGGGCATGGAGGTCAACTAATCCTGATAATGAGCCTCGCCATGCCCGTTTCCCCCTATCCAACTCCCCCAGCAGACGCATCGCTACGCGAGTTTCACGTTAATGGCTTACGCAGCACCACCATGTTGGAAAGTTCGAATTCGAGATTGTTGTAAAAGGCAAGCGCGGATCGGTTATCGCCGTCGGCCAGAAGGGTGACCCGCTTCATCCCCTGCTCTGACGCCCAAGCCACGACATGATCGAACAAACGACGTCCCAAGCCCATACCGCGATGGGTACGGCTCACGATGATATCTTCCAGCAATACCACCGGCCCGCCTTCCGCCGTGCTGACGGTGATAAGTGCATTCGCCATCCCCGTCACTTGACCCTCGACGCGCAATACGAACAGCCGTCCTATCGCGGGGTCATTCAAGATGAGCCGCAGGCCGCGCAACTGCTTCTCGCGATCAGGTGTGAAATCGCTCTCCAGCATGAACAGCTCTGCTAGCAAGTCTGCAAGCTGCGGCAAGTCATCCTCTGTGGCGAAGTCGATCCTGATATCCATCACATCAATGCCACGCTCTTCACCTGCGCACACACATACATGCCCTCGACCAGACCCAAGTGGTCGCGCGAACGGCTTGTGATGCGTGACAACAAGGATTGCGAATCACCGACTCGCATGCGGACGAGTACCTTGCCTGGACCATCGTCGCGCATCTCGTCGATGCGTGCGTTGAGGATGTTGTTGATGCTGGAACCTTGCGGCGCCTGCGTGGCGATGCTCACATCGCGCGCCAGCACGCGGGCTCGCACGGTCGAACCGAAGGGGCGATCCACTTTGCCCACCCACAGATAGCCACCCGCAAAATCCAATCGGGTCAGATGATATTTCTCGTCTTGCTGCGCCACGTCCGCCTCGATCACCGTGCCTGCATCATCGAAATGAGCGGTCGGCAGATCAAGTCGCGCCAATGTCTCGCGCAGGCTACCGCTGGCGATGACGCGACCTTTCTCCATCAGCACCAGATGATCGGCCAGTCGCGCCACTTCATCCAGCGCGTGGCTCACATACAGCACGGGGATGTTCAACTCGCGGTGCAAACCTTCCAGATACGGCAGGATCTCCTGCTTGCTGTTGGTGTCGAGCGCGGAAAGGGGTTCGTCCATCAGCAGGATGCGCGGACTGGTGAGCAAGGCACGGCCAATGGCGACACGCTGGCGTTCACCGCCGGAAAGGCTGGCCACATCGCCACGCTCGACAAGGTGACTCAAGCCCAACCATGCCACCACCTGTTCCATCTGCACTTTACGTTCGGCAGACTGGATGCGCTTGTAACCATATTCCAGATTCGCACGCACGGACAGGTGCGGGAACAGGCTCGCCTCTTGGAACACATAACCCAAAAGACGTTGATGCACAGGAACAAAGGTCTTGTCGTCTTGCCAGGTCTCACCATTCACCTGCAGCGAACCTTGCGCGCGCTCCAATCCCGCGATGCAACGCAGCAGCGTGGTCTTGCCCGAACCGGAAGGGCCAAACAAGGCGGTGACACCCGTTGCTGGCGCGCTGAATTCCGCATCGAGTACGAAGCTTTCGAGCTGCATCTGGAAGCGCGTGTGGATGCCGCTCATTTCGTCACCCGAGCCAATCTAGCGCCCACCAGATACAGACCGAGCAAAACGAGGAAGGAGAACAACACCATGCCACTCGCCAGCACATGCGCTGCACTGTATTCCATCGCCTCGACATGATTGTAGATAGCGACCGAGAGTACGCGCGTCTCACCGTCGATGTTGCCGCCCAACATCAACACCACGCCGAACTCACCGACCGTGTGCGCGAAAGCCAAGATGATGGCAGTGAGAAAACCGGGGCGTGCCAAGGGTAGTGCGACGCTGACAAAACGATCCCACAAACCTGCACGCAAGGTCGCGGCCACTTCCAGCGGGCGTTTACCGACGGCCTCGAATGCGTTCTGGATGGGCTGCACAGCAAAGGGAAGCGAGAACAGCACCGAGCCGATCACCAAACCAGCAAAGGTGAAAGGTAAGGTGCCCAGATCCAATGCCTTGGTCATCTCGCCCACCATTCCCTGCGGACCCATCACCAACAACAGATAGAAACCCAGCACCGTGGGCGGCAACACCAAGGGCAAAGCCACCAGCGCAGACACCAATCCCTTGTACCACTTGCGACTATGTGCCAACCACCACGCCAGCGGTGTAGCGGTAAGCAACAGGATTATCGTTGTCACACTCGCGAGCTTGAGCGTGAGCCAGACGGCTTGCAGGTCTTCGGGGCTTAGGGATGACATGATGGTCTATGGCGACTCATACCCGAATCCGCGCATCACTTTCTTGGCATGCTCAGTCTTGAGAAAAGCAAGGAATGCCTGTGCAGCGACCTTGTCTTTTGCGCCTGTCAGCAACACGGCACTCTGACGGATAGGCTTGTGCATCTCAGACGGCACCAACCACCACGAACCCTCGGTCACTTTACCGTCACGCATGATCTGAGACAGCGCGATGAAACCCAGTTCCGAATTTTCCGTTGCGACGAATTGATAGGTCTGCGTGATGTTCTCGCCCTTCACCAGCTTGCGTTGCATGGC
>VBWD01000077.1 GCA_006218055.1 Gallionellaceae bacterium | reverse complement strand
AGGAAGTCATTGCCAGAGCCACCGTCGAGTGAATCGTTGCCGTCACCGCCATGCAGCTCGTCTATTCCTGTACCACCAAGGAGGTTGTCGTCTCCCTCATCGCCGTAGAGGAAGTCATTTCCAGCTCCTCCGTCTAGGGCATCCATGCCGATGCCGCCATGGAGTGTATCAACGCCAGCTTCACCAAAGAGGGTGTCATTGCCATCTTGGCCGTTCAGAGCATCGTTACCATTGCCGCCATATGCAAGGTCGTCGCCACCGCCAGCATTGACGGTATCGTGGCCGTTCTGACCATAGATTCTGTCAGCGCTGACTGTACCAGCTAGGGTGTCATTGCCACTTGTGCCGTAGATGTCTTGACCAGGCGGTGTTGAGACAAGAGTGACGATGTCGGCATAGCTGATATTGGAGCCATCAGAGAACTTAACGAGTTCGATATGTCTGCTGCTATCAGCGCTCAAGAAACCTTGAACAAGAACACTTTCTGCTGATTGAGTGAAGCTGATGCGCAAATCTTCGCCTTCAGCCATGAACAGAACATTTGGTCTGAGTGCGCCTAACTCAATGGCATCGTTGCCGCCGCCAAGTGCACCGGCTCCATCATCAATTGTGTCAACGCCATCGCCCAAGTTGAAGACATATGTGTCATCACCTATGCCGCCAGAAGCGAAATCATTGCCTAGCCCACCAACAAGGACATCGTTGCCGTCATTGCCATTCAGGGTGTCTGCTCCGACATATCCATTGAGGATATCCTCGCCGCTTCCACCGTTGAGGGTGTCGTCGCCGTCGTCGCCATACAAGAAATCATTGCCAGCATCACCGCTCAGAATATCGTCACCCAGGCCGCCTGAGAGGTCGTCATTGCTCAGACCGGCAGAGATAGTGTCATTACCATCACCACCATTTATCTGGTCGCCAAATCGACTGCCGGTGAGAACATCATCACCAGCTGTTGAGCGAGAAGCATCAGCAATTTGCTGTACTCACTGTGACTTGGTTTGCATCTGCAAGATTCAAGAGTTGAATAAGGTCACCGGCACCACTATTCACGCTCAGCGTGTCTTCGATAATGGTTGTAGAACCGCTGCCTTCAGCAATATTGAACGAACTAGAGCCACTGCCAGAGTGGATAATGTCATTGGTGCCGACTGTCATGGTTACGTCGCCACTGCCTAGCAAGAACGTGCCATTGCTGCCAGTGTGAGTGATGGTTTCTTTCGCGGCAGAGAAGCTGCGATCAACAGTTGCATCTGACGAGCTGTCAGAAACATTGACTCCTCGCTGAATCAGATCGTTGAAGGCAACGTGAGAGCCATCAGAGAAGGAGAAATCAGCTACTGACTTAGCCACAACAGTTGCATCAAGACCGTCTTTGAGAGTCAAAACTGCTGCACCCAGGCTGTCGGTTAGAGTCAGATCTTTGCCAACTGATGACAAAGTAAATTCATCTACGGACACAGCACCAGAAAGAACGACTGAATCATATCCATTTGCACCACTACCAGCTGTTTGCTCGAAGATTTGCAAGCCAGAAACACTTGAAGCAACAGTTATCGTGGCGTCGCCTGCACCTCCAAAGATGCTGCTATTTGATGATGCATTTATGTTAGCCAAGCCGGTGCCAACATACACAAGGTTGTCGCTGCCAGTATCGTTTAGTGTTGTCGTGCCAGCGCCGAAAAGAATAGTGTCGAAGTGACCGCTGTTGTTGATTCTTTCATTAACTGTGGAACCAGACCTGTCAATAGTGACATTGTCGAGAGAATTGTTGATTGCCAATACTGAAATGTCGAGAAGCTGTTGGACGGTGAGTGATTGGCCACCAGCGAATGTGAATGTGCTTACTTGGCGAATACCAAATGGATCAAGCGTTTCACCTTCAATGATGACCTGTTCGCCTGTGCTGAGATCAATCTGAAGAGTAGTTTCGCTTGTGAATGAAGCGAGAATATT